>NZ_JBRIIQ010000080.1:0-17325 GCF_052976905.1 Glaciimonas sp. GG7
CCGCTGCCGTATCGTTGGTGAAAGCGGCGCAAGCCAAGGGCATCAAGGTGATTGCTCCGTCGTGGAGTCCATTCTCTTCTCCATTGTTGGTATTTGTATGTCCTGTGCAGTAATAGTTTCCTTGCGCCATCGCTTGAATAGGCGTGGCTGCCAGTACCACCATCACCCCAGCAGCTATCGCAGAACGCGATGCGATTCGAACTGTATGATCAATCAATTGTGAAAACATGCGTAATCCTCTAATTGTAGTGAGAACATTTCTTCCAATGAATTGCTAAAAAAGAAGCGCTTCTTACGACTAAATACACTTAGCACACCTTTTCTAACGCTCTGCAGTCGCCAAAGTATTACCGTGCAACGCAGAAAAAACTCTAACGGAAGTTCCAAACAAAAAAATCAAGGTAATTCTCATTTTTATTGAGAATTACCTTGATTTTCTTGTCCCAGATATGGGTGGCCTTATTACGCAAAGGTAGCCTTAGAACTCATTAGCGTTTGTGATCGGTTAATCACTGTCTTATTGCGCTTATCGCCTCTATGGCAATTCCGCCGAACCCATCCGTCGCAAAATCAACCCCGTCCGCTTCGCCAGATAAGCTGATCCCCGGTTTTTGTCATAGAACCGCGGGCGCGGCAACATTACCGCTAAGCGTGCAGCCTGGCCTGGGCCGAGATTGGCGGCGGAGATATTGTAATAATGCCGCGACGCAGCTTCCGCGCCGTAGACACCGCTACCCCACTCCACAACATTGAGATAAATTTCGTAAATCCGCTCTTTATCCATCAAATATTCCAGCATATAAGTGATGACGAATTCCTGACCTTTGCGGATATAACTACGCTCACCGGATAAAAACAAGTTTTTTGCCAATTGCTGGGTAATCGTCGATCCACCCAACATCACTTTGCCTTTTTTAGTATTGCGTACGTAGGCGTTCTCCAGCGCATCCCAATCGATCCCGTCATGCTCGGAAAAATTCGCATCTTCAGAGGCAATAATGGCGCGCTTTAAATTAGCCGAAATGCGGTTATACGGCACCCACGTGTATTGCAACTGTACCTTCGGATCGGCATCCTGCAATATCGATAATTGATGCCGCATGAAACTCGTTGAGCTCGGATTGTGATCCACCCACCACCAGATTTGCACGAAAAAATACAGCTGTAGCGCCAAGATCACAACGATAGCAATCAGGCACAAACGCCAAATCAATCTACCCACAGGCTTCATTTATGTTCCAGCTCCGCACGCAACGCGGCAAACACCGTGCTGGTGTGTGGCCGGACGGCGCGCCAGAGAAAAAATGATTCGGCAGCCTGCTCAACCAACATTCCCAATCCATCGCGAACCTTGGCCCCATGCGCACTGGCAAACTGCATAAAAACAGTAGGCTGTTTGCCGTACATCATGTCGTAAGCCAATGTCTGCGGTCCAAAAACAGTTGGTGCAATCGGCGGCACGTCGGCTTGCAGACTGGCCGAGGTCGCGTTGATGACGAGGTCAAACGGGTCACCGATGTCGCCAACGTCAGCAAAGCTGCTGACAACGATAGCGTTTTCATCCGGAAATTTTTGCGCAAATTGTTGCACCAATGCCTGCGCGTTCGCGACGGTCCGATTCGCCAGAACAAGTTGCGCCGGCTTTGCCTGCATCAGGGGCAACAAAACGCCACGCGCGGCACCGCCTGCGCCGAGCAACAAAATGCGCTTGCCCATGAGATTGAAACCGGCATTTTGCACAATGTCGTTCACCAAACCGAAGCCGTCGGTGTTATCGCCGATAATTTTTTCATCTTCAAAGCTCAACGTATTGACAGCGCCTGCCGCCTTCGCACGGGTAGTCAAGCTGGTTGCCATTGCGTAGGCGGCCAATTTGAACGGGACCGTGACATTCCCACCTTTTCCACCTAGCCGGATAAACGCATTAACGGCAGCCTCAAATCCATCCAAGGGGGCTAGCAAATGCCTGTAGTCGATATTTTGGGCGGTGTCGAAGGCAAAGCGGGCGTGAATTTCGGGCGACTTGCTGTGGGCTATGGGGTTGCCGATAACGACGTAACGATCCGGATCAAGCGTCTGAATAGACATAGTTAGCTTTGTGATGTTATTTTTTAGAATATTGTTTATACAACAATCGGGCTTTGATTATTTTAGGACTTACGCAAAATTGTTCCAGCAAGGCAGACTGACGAAGACATTACGAAAGTAAGGCTAGGAAGGATAACGCCGCTGGGGCAATTTTGCGTAAGTCCTATTAATTATTGCCAGCGCTGCGCAACTCCGCCGCAAGCTGCCCCTCGTGTGAGAAATTGAGCGTCACAATCACTTCCCATACTTCATCCGGTGCACCAGTACGCATATTGCGGGGAAATCGGCTAAAAGGTGCTGCGCGTTCAATAATTCTCAACGCCGCAGCGTCAAGACCGGGCACGTCAGAGCTGCGTTCAATACGCAAACCGCCGTCTTTCATATAAATACTGCCATCCTGATAAATCGGAATGGATACCACCAATTTTCCATACAACTTATTGCCATTTTTCTGCGGAAAATTCAGCGTCCCTACGCGTTCAACCCGATCTGAAAATGCTTTGTAATACATGGCATATTCAACCCCGCGTGTGCTTGGCGTGATCTGGGTTTTCTTGGGACGCTTGTTGTAATCCTCAATATTTTTAGCAATTTCAGCTTGTCGGCGTCGCAACGCCTGAGCGTCGGCCGCATCAGCGCCGTCTGCGCGTGGCGTCGGATCGACCCATTTATCCTGCGGCGTGGGTGCGGGGGCCGAAAATGCTGCATTTTTTTGCATCTGCGACAGCATTTGCTGCTGCTTTTCCTCTAACTCCACAATCCGCCGCTGCGCAGTCGTCAGACTATCGCCATCCTCTATCCGCTGCATATCGGGTAAAGGCGACTTGGCCCGACCGAGATCCGCGTTGCCGCCGCCATCCAGATTGACTTGCGCCAACGCCTCGGCCTTTAACGGCGCATGCTGATGTTTGGCGTTGACCAGAATGACTTCCAGCCCGGGATCACTTGGTTTGGCTTTGATGGCCGCAGGCGAGGTAAACCGAATGGCGAGCAACCCGCCATGCATCAGCAGAGATATAGCGATGGCGCTATATAACAGCCGATGTTGAGAGAATGATTTCATGTGCAGCAAGATCAGCCGTTCAGGGCGTCAGAACAGTTTAGGAATTCACCGCAACAGCGCTGCCTGCGCTATCGCCGGAGCTGTTATCAGTGGGTTCAACACTGGGTTCGGGATTGGCATCGTCGGCACCGACGTCGGACGTTTCAGGCGCCTCAGCAACTTCATGCGGCATATCCATTGCGGCATCGAGCTCTTCAGAGACATCTTCATCTTCCATCTGATCGCCCTCAGTCACTGGCACCGTCAACACCTCCAGCAACCTGACCTCCAGACTCAAATCGCATTCATCCCAGCGAATCAAATCGAGCTTGACCGAGGCGCCACGCGCAACTGGCTGCATGCCGGGCAGCTTGATCACCAGCGGGATATCCACCAGACGCAAAACCTCATCTTTGAGCACGACCGCCTCAACATGCTTCGCCTGCTCTTGCCCCAGCCAACGCAAACACCAATAACGCTCCATCGTCGATTGGAAATCGCCATAGCCCGCATAAGTGGCGTCAAAAGCCGACACAATCGCAAATAAATCGGCGTCCCTTTGCTTGAATGGCGCAACCAACGGGGCGGCTACGCCACCCTCAACGCAAGCCAAAATCTGCCATTGATTGACCAAATCGGTATACCGCCGCAGTGGCGAGGTGCTCCAGGCATATTGATCGACACCCAAACCCTGATGCGGCATCGCGTGCGTGATCATGCGTACTTGCATTTTCGCCGTCCAGCCACCGCTGCTACTGCCACCGCCTTGGGCCCGATAAATGCCGGGCACACCGTGGTCGTTCATCAACTTGCCCCAGGTGCTGTTAGCAAAGATCATCAGCTCGGCGACGATCTTGTCGAGCGGCGCTCCGCGCTTGCGACGGGCGATGGTGACGACGTCATCTTCAACATAGAAATTGAAATCGACGCGGTTATTCTGCTCCGGGCGCAAGCCAAAACTCTCACGCTTGGTCATACGGCCTTGCTCCAGTACCGAAATCCATTGCCAGAGAATGGCGATATCGGCTTTGTGGGGATAATCGCCCTCACCGCTGGCCAGATTTTCTTCGGTAACCAGCAAATCGAGCGTGTTATGACGCAGATTGGCAGAAATCGGCACCAGCTCAGCTTTGGTTTCGGTGCCAATCAAGCGCCAGTCTTGCGGGTCCAGCGTGGCGTACAACGACAACGCAGGACAATTTTTGCCCTGATCGAGCGAGAACGCCTCGACCACAGCATCAGGCAGCATCGTAATTTTGTCGCCCGGCATATACACGGTGGACATCCGGTGACGGGCAATTGCATCAATCGCATCGCCACGCTTAATTGCCAAACCTGGCGCTGCGATATGGATACCAATGCGCACGTTGCCGTCTGCCAGCGTCACTACCGACAACGCATCATCGATTTCAGTCGTGGTAACGTCATCAATCGAAAATGCCTGGACATCGGCCAACGGCAAGTTAGCTACGTTCACTGTTGGAATACTAAGCGTAGGGAAACCCGCCCCTTTCGGGAAAAACTCAAATAGAAACCTGGAAAAGTGCAAATCCTTGGGGGAAGCAATTCCGCCCACAGCCAGCATCAAACGCTGCGGCGTAGTCTGCAGCGCAATGCAGGCAGCATCGAGGGCTTTATATTCAATGCTGTTTTTATCTGGTTTGAATAGCAATTGCAGCGCCAATGGCTTCATCACATCGGGCAACTGATTGGACGTTAATTGTTCAACGTACTGCGTCTGTATCAAGGCTTGCTGCTTCTTTTTTTCGATCCCGGCCAATGCTGCCTTGAGCGAGGCTTCGGGCGCGGCTTTATAGCGTCCACGCCCTTTTTTATAAAAATAAATCGGTGCCGCATGTAAAGACATCAATAGCCCGGCGGCTTCGGCTGGCATCGGCGCACGCCCAAAATACTCCGCTCCCAGCTCAGCAAATCCGAACTCTTCCTGCCCGGCAACTTCCCACAGAAAATCAACGTCTATTTCTTGCGCCACTTTCTGCGCATCTTCCAGGAGCTGCCCAGGACTGGGTGAGCTGTACTGCAACAGCACGTCTTTCGACTTAATCTTGCTGCGTTTTCCGGTTGGTAGTTCGACCTGATAGGCCTCGCCTTGCTGCGACATCACAGACGCTGCTTTAAAGTCGCCGGATTCTTCAAAAAATAGATTCATTGATTACTTTACTTAGAAATTCTTAGTACTACTGAGAGAACTACTTGAATGTTTTACTGTATTCGTGACGCTCTGAGGCATTGTTCTTTGCAACCTATTAATATCCGGGAAAAACACCTCCGTCACAAGCATTACCCCACTCTTGCGTCGAAATGTCGAGCGGCGTGCAAATAACGGCATCAAAAATCTGCTCACTCCCGTCGCCGCGCACATGCGCCGCACCAACGGATGGCCCTGATATAAACGTGCGTATTGCAATTGTCCGCGCGCCACCAGTGGATCGCCAAACAAGGTCGTGCCTAGTGAGCGCTCACCCAAGGTGCCGAAAAACGGCCACTCCGAGGTGGTCGCTGTCAATGCCAGAACGGTATGGCCCAGCACCATCGGCTGGCCATCGCAGCGCAGCAATACATCACGCTCTTGCACTTGTCGCCGCTGCGGCAAGGCTATCGCCGCGTATTCGTCAGCCAGACACAGCGCATGCCGCTGATGCAAACATTGGACCCGAAACTGCGCGCTATGTGCGATCAACTTGGTCGTTAGCGAAGAGCGATCCGTTAGCCAGTCGCGCATTAATGCCGACGGATGGACGCCGTTAGCGTGATCATGCCAATGGGCATAAGTAAGGGAGCGCGCCATCAACGTCCGATGGGAGAAGGATGGCGCGGATCAACCTCGATGCCGCAAAACGTCAATACAGTGTCGGCATACTGCGCAAACTCGCTAATGCCGTGATCGCTGCCTTCAATGACTATGTGTCGGGCCTGCGGATAATGATCGACCATTTCATGCCAGTCGAGTACCTCGTCGCCCGTCGCCGCAATTAATAGATAGCGTTGCGCCTGGGAAATGGCGGGAACCACCAACGCTTCTAGCTCGGCAATATATTCACGCTTGAATTCAAACGGCGCATCGGAATGATATTGAGTGTGTACGCCGACGTATTTTTCCAGATCGCGTGGCGGTTTCACGGCGGGATTGAGCAGCACCGCACGACAACCAGTCAGTTCGGCCAGCCACGTCGCATAAAACCCGCCCAACGACGAGCCAATGATCGTCAACTCAGTAGGGTCAAGCCGGGCAATATACGACTGCGCCAGCGCAATTGCCGCGCCAGGTGAGGCTGGTAGTTGTGGGCAAAGGTAGACACCTTCATGACCTAAAGCTTGCAAGCGTTCAGCCAGCAAGCGCGCCTTGAACGACGACGGCGAGGAGCGGAAGCCGTGCAGATAAAGAATCATGCGGCGGCCAACGCATCGAGAATTTTTTGATGCACGCCACCAAAACCGCCATTACTCATCACCAGTATCTGGTCGCCCGATCGCGCTGCCTCGGCAATGGCGCTGACCAATTGATCTAGCGCATCGTAAGCGTGGGCTTTGTTTCCGAGTGGTGCTAAGGCCTCGCCCAGATCCCACCCCAGCGCTTCTTTACCATTGCCTTTGGCACCATAACCGAACACCAGGTCCGCATCCATCAGGCTATCGGGCAAGGCATCTTTCATCGCTCCCAGCTTCATCGTATTAGAGCGCGGCTCCAACACCGCCAGAATGCGACCATCCCCGACTTTTTTACGTAATCCGGCGATGGTCGTGGCAATCGCGGTTGGGTGATGGGCAAAGTCATCAAAGACGGCAATCTGATTGACCGTGCCGCGCAATTCCATGCGTCGCTTGACGTTCTCAAACCGCCCCAGCGCCTGCATTGCCTGGGCGGCAGGTACGCCGACATGACGCGCAGCGGCAATCGCAGCAAGCGCATTCATGCGGTTATGCTCACCGGTCAGCATCCACTCAACGGTTCCCTGAGTGCTGCCATTGAAATACACGTCAAAGTTGCCGTCAGCATGCGTGATCAATGACCAGCCTTGCGCAACACCAGCATCGATACCGAATAACTCTGTGTCACTCCAGCATCCACGCGCCAGAACGCGCTGCAATGCGGGTTCGCGGGCATTTACCACCAGGCGGCCTATGCCCGGCACGGTGCGTACTAAATGATGGAATTGGGTTTCAATCGCCGCCAGATCGGAAAATATATCGGCGTGGTCGTACTCAAGATTGTTCAGAATCGCTGTTTTAGCGTGGTAATGAACGAATTTACTGCGTTTATCGAAGAACGCCGTGTCGTATTCATCCGCTTCGATCACAAAGAATGGCGACGCCGATGCACCCGCCTTATCACCCGATAAACGCGCCGAAATACCGAAATTCATCGGCACGCCACCAATGAGGAAGCCGGGATCGTAGCCCGCATCTTCCAAAATCCACGCCAGCATGGCCGAAGTGGTGGTTTTGCCATGCGTCCCGGCGACTGCCAAAACCCATTTATCGGCCAAAATATGCTCACCGATCCATTGCGGACCGGAGGTATACGGCAAGCCGCGATTCAAAATTTCTTCCATCAACGGATTGCCGCGCGAGACGACGTTGCCGATGACAAATAAATCCGGAGCTAATGCAATTTGTTGCGCATCAAAGCCCTCAATGAGAGTAATTCCTTGCGCTTCGAGTTGCGCACTCATCGGCGGATAGACGTTGGCGTCGCAGCCCGTGACGGTGTGCCCGGCTTGTTTCGCCAGCACGGCCAAGCCGCCCATAAAAGTACCGCAGATACCAAGGATATGGATGTGCATTCTAGAGTGTCAACATTCGTAAAAGAAGAATAGAGGATTTTAACCGACCAGCTTGCTACGTCGGCGATGTCCGGCGCGTATTTCTTTCATGACAGCTAAGCGTTATAGTCTCGCAGAAATAATCCGGCACTCAACACCTATCACTCGTCAATACGATTATGGTCACCAAATCCCCACTTGAAATAGCGCAATTACGCAAAGAAATTGCCGCCGCTGCGGCCCGCATGATTGACCAAGATGGCGCAGATTACGGCACCGCCAAGCGAAAAGCAGCGCAGCACATCCTCGGCAACAGTCGCCATCAGAGCGATTTCATGCCAAATAATAGCCAGATAGTCGAAGAAGTCCGTTTATACAACGCTCTGTTCTTTGCCAAAACGCAACCAGCCCGGTTGCGACATTTACGTCAACTTGCGATTGAAATAATGACTGAACTGGCCATTTTTAATCCTTATTTAACCGGTGCGGTATGCAATGGCACCGCTGGCGAGCATGCAGAGATCCATTTACAGTTATTTGTCGATAGTCCTAAAGATGTCGAAATATGCTTGCTCAACAAAAATGTGTCATTCGATGTTTCTGATAGCGAGAACGCCCGTCGGCCGACCAAACGCTCACACCCCGGTGCTAACGAACCGCTGGAAATCCTCAGCTTCATCTATAAACACGAAGGTGTACATTTGGCCCTCTATGAAACTGACGCCTTACGCGGTAGTATCAGGCCCAGCCGAATCGAGGCGAAGCATAGTGACATCAGAGAACGTGCCGATCTCAATGCGGTACTTTTACTACTGAATACTTAAAGAATAAAGAGCCTAATGAAACGCAAACTACTCGTATATATCCCGATTGCGGTGCTATTTTTCGCTATCGGTGCTTATTTCAATCTTAAACGCTTAACGCCATCGACTCCCGAAGCACCCGCGGTTGTCAATCTTTTTGCGCAATCAATGGTTGAAGCAAACGGCAAGGATGCGCCTTTATCGCAATGGAAAGGTAAGCCATTAATCATCAACTTCTGGGCAACCTGGTGCGGACCTTGCGTCGAAGAAATGCCAGAATTGAATGCCTTGCATGCTGAATTGGTTGAAAAAAATATCTCTGTCATTGGGATCGGCATCGACTCTCAAGACAACATTGCAAAATTTGCAGAAAAATACAAAATTACTTACCCGCTCTATGTTGCCGGTATCAATGGCACCGCACTATTGCGCCAATTTGGCAACGATGTGGGCGGCTTGCCCTTTACCGTTCTCATCGGAGCCGATGGACAAGTAAAGAAAATGTATATGGGCAGTATTAAATTTGATGAATTGCGGAAAGATTTATCGCTATTACAATAATGAAAACGGTGATTGAGCATCGCGGCGGATTTAAGATTATTGAATAAACCGCGATGCATATCACTGGCACTCTCAGCAAAAAACTTAAGCAAAAATAAATTCCTCTTGCCAATTAAAGCCATTTAACGGCAAAATGCGCCCATCGTCGTCTAACGAAGCAACATCTTCATGGCAAAAAATATACTTCTTCTCAATGGCCCTAACCTGAATTTACTGGGCACACGTGAGCCAGGAGTTTATGGGTCGACGACATTGTCGGATGTCGTGCTGGCAGCGCAGGCACAGGCTGCGACGGCAGGTGTCAGGCTCGCGCATTTTCAAAGTAACCATGAAGGTGCTCTGATTGATCGCATTCATGCAGCCAAGGCCGAAGGGATCGATGCAATCGTCATTAATCCCGGCGGATTAACCCACACTAGCGTTGCATTGCGAGACGCATTAGCCGGGGTTGCTATCCGCTTTATTGAAATTCACATTTCCAACGTTCACCAACGCGAGGAGTTTCGACATCATTCTTATTTGTCGGGCATCGCCGTTGGCGTCATTTGTGGGCTGGGCGTAGAAGGATATGCGATCGCCATTGCGTTCGCAGTCAATCAGCTTTAGCCTTACCCGAACAATAATTTTCTGTAAATGCGCTGATCTGCCTATTAAAAAACAACATGGCAGTTATTTTCATTCATCAATATTTTCATAAAATATACAACTTTGAAGGATTGCATTGTGGATTTGAGAAAACTCAAAACGTTAATCGACCTGGTCGCTGAATCAGATATCGAAGAGCTGGAAGTTACCGAGGGCGAAAGCAAGGTTCGCATCGTTAAATCCTCGTCCCATAATAATCAAGTCGTCATGATGCAGCCGCAAGTTGCCCATCAACCTGTTCAAACGCAGGTCGCCGCACCAATCGTGGCACCCGTCGAGGTAGTCCCTGAAGGGCACATCGTCAAATCACCGATGGTCGGCACCTTCTATCGCTCGTCTGCGCCCGGCGCAGCAGTATTTGTCGAAGTTGGCTCGCAAATCAAGGAAGGCGAAACCTTGTGCATCATCGAAGCCATGAAACTGCTCAACGAAATCGAAGCTGATTTCACAGGCGTGGTAAAGAAAATTCTGGTTGAAAACGGCCAACCGGTCGAATTCGGCCAACCTTTGTTTATCATCGGCTAACTCGCATCTAAAATCAGTAGGGAACGGACCAGACATGTGCCGAGGCCGGGTGAATTATTCTGGCCCCTGCTGCGCTCCGCCAACCTGACGCTTGATGATGCTTGATACCGCTTGAATTTGCTTGAATTTGCTTAAGTCTTAGCGACGGAAATACCATCTACTATGTTTGAAAAAATTCTCATCGCCAATCGCGGCGAAATTGCCCTGCGTATTCAACGCGCTTGCCGTGAAATGGGTATCAAAACCGTGGTGGTCCATTCAGAAGCGGACCGCGACGCTAAATACGTCAAACTGGCTGACGAATCTGTCTGTATCGGCCCCGCGCCGTCTAGCCTGAGTTACCTGAACATGCCCGCGATCATTAGCGCAGCCGAAGTCACCGACGCTGAAGCGATTCATCCGGGCTACGGCTTCCTCTCGGAAAATGCTGATTTTGCTGAGCGTGTTGAGCAATCCGGCTTTGTCTTCATCGGGCCACGCCCGGCGAATATCCGTCTGATGGGCGACAAAGTCTCGGCCAAACAGGCCATGATCCGCGCTGGCGTGCCGTGCGTCCCGGGCTCGGAAGGCGCGCTGCCGGACGACCCGAAAGAAGTCATCAAAATCGCCCGCAAAATCGGCTATCCGGTCATCATCAAAGCCTCTGGCGGCGGTGGCGGGCGTGGTATGCGCGTGGTCCACACTGAGGCGGCCCTGGCCAATGCAGTAACCATGACGAAAACTGAGGCTGGCGCAGCATTTGGCAACCCGGAAGTGTATATGGAGAAGTATCTGGAAAATCCGCGCCACGTGGAAATCCAGATTCTGGCGGATCAATATAAAAATGCGATCTGGCTAGGCGAGCGCGATTGCTCCATGCAGCGTCGCCACCAAAAAGTCATCGAAGAAGCGCCAGCGCCGGGCATCCCACGCAAAGTCGTGGAAAAAATCGGTGATCGTTGTGCTGAGGCTTGCCGCAAGATGGACTATCGCGGTGCCGGTACGTTTGAGTTTCTCTACGAAAACGGCGAGTTTTATTTCATCGAAATGAATACCCGCGTGCAAGTTGAGCATCCGATCACCGAAATGATTACCGGTGTCGATATTGTGCAAGAGCAAATCCATATCGCCGCCGGTGAAAAGTTACGCTATCGCCAACGTGATATTCATCTGACCGGCCATTCGATCGAGTGCCGTATCAACGCCGAAGACGCCTTCAAGTTCACCCCATCGCCAGGGAAGATCCTGACGTGGCATACGCCGGGCGGTCCGGGTATTCGGGTTGATTCGCACGCCTATGCCGGTTATTACGTGCCGCCGCATTACGATTCGATGATCGGCAAGGTTATTTCATACGGCACCACGCGTGAACAAGCGATCAAGCGCATGCAAATCGCCCTCTCTGAGATGGTGGTTGAGGGCATCAGTACCAACATTCCTCTGCATCGTGAGTTGATGATAGACGCTCGTTTCATCGAAGGCGGTACTAACATCCATTATCTGGAGCACAAACTGGCCGAAAGACCAGAGCTGCCTAAATCCGAGAAAAAGTAAGGCGATACATGAGCTGGACCGAAATTGTTATAGAAGTAGCGCGCAGCCATGCTGAGGCATTGTCAGACGCCTTGATGGAAGCTGGCGCTTTATCGGTCTCAGTCGAAGACGCAGATGTTGGCACAGCCGCTGAGCAACCACTGTTCGGCGAGCCCGGCATGGAGCCTAAAGAAGCTGCATGGGAACGCAGCCGCGTGGTGGCGTTGAGCGACATCGACGCCGAATCGATAATCGTCAGTGCCGCCGCTCTTGCTTGCAGCTTAGAGACGATCCCCGTGTATAGCCTGCGTAGCGTAGGCGATCAGGATTGGGTGCGGCTTACCCAATCCCAGTTCGCTCCTATACATATCGGTAAAAATATCTGGGTAGTGCCGAGCTGGCACGATGCGCCAGACGCTGACGGCCTGATTCTGGAACTTGATCCCGGCCTGGCATTTGGCACCGGCAGTCATCCGACTACCCGGTTGTGCATGGAATGGCTGGAAGTGCATCTTGGTGAACAAACAGTAACATCGGTACTCGATTACGGATGCGGCTCAGGCATTTTAGCGATGGTCGCTAAAAAACTAGGCGCTGCCAGTGTGATCGGGGTCGATATCGATCCGCAAGCGATTGTCTCCGCTGGCGATAATAGCGCTCGCAATCACTGTGAGATTGCCTACTATCTGCCCGATACGTTCGTCCAACAATCACCGCTTGGCACATTCGATATTGTGATTGCGAATATTTTATCCGGCCCGTTGAAATTGATGTCTGCGATGCTATGCGCCCGCATAGCGCCCGGCGGCAGTCTGACCCTATCCGGCGTTTTGGCTGAACAAGCGCAAGACGTGATTGCCGCTTACGCACCGTGGATACAGATGTCGGTATGGCGCGAGCAGGATGGCTGGGTTGCCCTGTCAGGAACTCTCCCCGCACACACCCGGACGGCATAGGTAATCATGGCGCTGGCGACGCAATGCCCCCATTGTCAAACGACTTTTCGGGTCGCTAACGACCAACTGAAGTTACGTGCAGGACTGGTCCGCTGCGGCACTTGTCGCGAAGTGTTCAATGGCATTGAACATTTAGTCCGGTCGGCGCACTCAGTCGCCCCTGGAGCCGCAAGCGACTTTTTAGCCAATGACACTCCCATCCCTAAGTCGCCGACGATAACAAAACACATTTCAGAGTATTTTCCCGCGACTGAAAAACCGCTATCGGATAGTGCCGAAGCGCCATCACCAGAACCAATAGCGTCATTCGTTCCCCGTTTTAATCCCGACGCCATCACCGCCGAGGAAAACACTTATTCGTCAGCGGCAGTCGCCTCACAAAATTCGTCCCCAATAACATCTGTCAAAAAATCGCCTGACGTCTGGCATCGTCCGCCTGTCAGTCCGTCTTTCAGCGACGATGACGATCCGTTGCAGCGCATGACTTTGTTACAGGTAGCGTCAAGAGAGCCGGACGACCACGATACCCCCTCATCCGCTGATGAGAATCTTGCCGAGGACGTTGAGCTTGATCGACTGATCGATGAACTACAAAACAGACAATGGCCGGGACAAAAATCAAACTCGCCAGACGTGATCATTGCCACTAACACCCACGTAATTTTGGGCGAAGTGCGCGATGGCGTCAGCGTAAAAAACCCGTCTTTCATTGCAAATCCAGGAGACATCACCGCTGAACCGCGCTTTATCGCGCAAGCAAAGCGCAAACAGCATGTTGGCGGCTCGTTCAGAACGGGAATGTGGATAGGAAGCACCCTACTTTTGATCGCCTTGATCGGGCAGGCTAGCTTTACATTCCGTGACCATATAGCAGCGCATGTACCGCTACTCAAGCCAGTATTGCAGCGCGCCTGTAACACCCTCGGCTGTCAAATTAACTTGCCGATGGCTATCGATGGCTTATCGATTGAGTCCAACGAGCTGCAATTAATCGATCCTGCGCGTAATGTGTTTGCCTTATCGGTGCTGATGCGCAATCGCAATAGCACGGTCCAAGCATGGCCAAATATTGAGCTCACTTTGAACGATGCTAACGAAAAGGCGATAGCGCGTCGTATTTTTACGCCCCGCGATTACCTGTCAGAGACCGACGCAACAGGAGCCACGAGAATAGCGCAAGGATTTTCCCGCAACACTGAGTATTCCGCTAAATTGACATTCGAACTCTCTCAGTTGAAGGCGTCCGGATACCGCGTTTATCTGTTTTATCCTTAAACGTATTTAGCATTTATTGTCTGAGAGCACTGAGTCTAAATAACAAGGTATCGAACAGATAGTTGACCTTACCGTATAACCTACCGATTCATCCTCTTTCGAAAATCCACTATGACATCCCTTATTTCAGGCTCGTTAGCGTACGACGTCATCATGCAATATCCCGGCCGTTTTGCGGATGCTTTGCTGGCCGATCAATTACACAAAATTAATGTTTCCTTTCTGGTCCCGACCATGCGTCGCGACTTCGGCGGGTGTGCGGGCAATATTGCCTACAACCTGAAATTGCTAGGCGGCGAGCCGTTGATTATGGCCACCGTTGGCAACGATGCCGCGCCGTATCTGGATCGTTTGAAGGAGTTGGATATTTCTTGTGCGGGCATTCGGACCATCGAATCGATCTATACCGCTCAATGTTTTATCACCACCGACGCTGGAAACAACCAGATTACCGCCTTCCACCCCGGCGCGATGACGCATTCGCATGAAGTGACCATCGCTGAGCTGAGCAAGCACAGCGAAATCAAATACGCCATCGTGGCCCCCGACGGTCGCGATGGCATGCTGCAACATGCCGAGCATGCGGTCGCGCACGGGATTCCATTGATTTTTGATCCAGGCCAGGGGATGCCGATGTTTGACGGCCCTGAGTTACGCCACTTCATTGACCTTGCAACGTATGTTGCCGTCAATGATTACGAGGCAGAGTTGCTCACGTCACGGACCGGGTTGAGTCTGGCGAAAATTGCCGAACAAGTGACCGCCTTGGTGGTGACGCGTGGAGAGCTTGGTGCCGATATTTTTACCGGTGGAGAAAAAATCGCCATTCCTTGCGTCAAAGCCGATCAGATACGCGATCCAACCGGTTGCGGCGATGCATTTCGTGCTGGCATGTTGTATGGCCTCACACACGGGATGGACTGGGCCACCATCGGCCGCCTGTCGAGCTTGATGGGCAGTATCAAAATTGCCGCACAAGGCCCGCAAAACCACGCGCCGACGCGCGCCGAGATCGATGATCGCTTCCACCGGGCATTTGGTTACCAATTGTAAAAAGAGACTCTTGATTTAACTGCAAATAGAGATACCGGATCGAAGTATTAGTAAAATTTTTCGCCAATTAGCCCTTGATTGGCGTATTTTTATCTGAATCATCCCGATCCACTGATATTTTTTACGTATTGATGCCAGTTACAGTCTATGAACTTCGTTTGCCCGGATGCATCTAATTTTTATCCGTACAAGGGAAGTTAATCATGAGAAAAATTCTTTTATTCAGCATATTAGGTGCGACGTTACTATTAGGTGGCTGTGTCACCGTTCCGTATGACAGTCCATATTATGGCGATAATTACGGCAATGGCTACTATAGCGGCGCGTACGTCACAGGTGCCCCAGTTTACGTGGCACCGCTATCTATCGGAGTCGGGTATTCCAACTTCGGTTATGGTGGCTGGGGACATGGCTGGCACGGTGGGCACGGTGGAGGCCGAGGTCGGGGTGGACATGGTGGTGGACGGCATCATTGAGCAAAGTATCCTGCCACTGGTCATTTGATAACTACAGCCCGATCATTCTGTTAAATTCTATTGAATAACACATCCTTAAAGGAACAAAATGAAACGATGGATCGCAGGACTGGTTATCAGCACAACAATCATCGCTCCGGCGCTGGCAGCGCTCAAAGACGGTGACAAAGCTCCCGACTTTTCCACTCAGGCCTCTCTGGGAGGAAAAGTATTTACCTACTCCCTCACCGATGAACTAAAAAAAGGGCCGGTTGTACTGTATTTTTATCCGGCAGCCTTCAGCAAAGGTTGCACGATTGAGGCCCACTTGTTTGCGGACGCCACCGACAAATACAAAGCGCTGGGCGCAACGGTCATTGGGGTCTCCAACGATAGTATTGATACGCTCAATAAGTTTTCGGTCAGCGAATGCCGCAGCAAATTTGCCGTTGCAGCAGACACGACTCAAAGCATCATGAAATCGTACGACTCTGTGCTGCTGTCGAAAACAAGTTACGCCGACCGCGTATCGTACGTCATCACACCGGACAGTAAGATTTTGTATGAATACAGCAGTTTGAATCCAGAACAACACGTCGAAAACACGATGCATGCATTACAGGAATGGGCAGCAAAAAACAAAAAATAATTTGCTGATTTCATTACTAACTGCTTTAAACCATAAAAAAGCGCGCCTACGAAACAGGCGCGCTTTTTTATTCAATCGTTGCCTTTAAGCCACCGTAACAGGTACAGCCTTACGTCGATGCGCTTCAAGATTCGGCAAGAAAGCGGCAAATAGCCCGATCAATGGCAGGAATGAACAGACCTGATAGACAAAATGGATATCGGTCATGTCAGCCAACTTACCTAACGCTGCGGCACCAATCCCCCCCATACCGAAAGCAAAACCAAAGAATAATCCAGACACAGTACCAACCTTACCCGGCACTAATTCCTGCGCAAATACCAAAATAGCTGAGAATGCAGAAGCCAGAATCACACCGATAATCACCGTCAGGATGCCGGTCCAGAACAGGTTCGCGTACGGCAGCATCAAGGTAAATGGCGCAACGCCTAAAATAGACACCCAGATCACCAATTTACGCCCAACGCGATCCCCGATCGGGCCACCCAACACCGTCCCCGCCGCTACCGCAAACAAGAATACAAATAAATGGACCTGCGCCGATTGCACCGACAAATGGAATTTATCGATCAGATAAAAAGTGAAATAACTGCTCAGACTGGCCATGTAAAAATACTTCGAGAAAACCAGCAGCAATAAAATGCCGATCGAAAACATGACTTTCTTACGCGGTAGTGCAACATAGCCGTGATGTGGTTTAGCTGGCTTACCTTTGGCGGCCCGGTGCTGCTGTTTGTACCAATGACCGATCTGCCATAACACGGCGATAGCCAATAACGCCGCCAACGAAAACCAGGCAATGCTGGTTTGTCCGTGCGGAATAATGATCCATGCCGCCAGCAACGGCCCCATTGAACTGCCTGCATTACCACCCACCTGAAATATCGACTGCGCCAACCCATGACGCCCACCCGACGCCATACGCGCAATGGCGGGACGATCCATGTACTGTTACCAACTGATACCCGCAGTGTGCC
>NZ_JBRIIQ010000081.1:0-17167 GCF_052976905.1 Glaciimonas sp. GG7
TTGAAAAGCCAGTCGTTGTAGTACCGGTTGTTGAAAAGCCAGTCGTTGTAGTACCGGTTGTTGAAAAGCCAGTCGTTGTAGTACCGGTTGTTGAAAAGCCAGTCGTTGAAGTACCGGTTGTTGAAAAGCCAGTCGTTGAAGTTGATCCAAATGCCATCCAGTCTGTGGCATGGTCAGCAACAAAAGTTTTCCCTACACCAGGAATGACAGTTACCTGGAAAGGTAAAAATTATCAAAATGGTTGGTGGACGCAAGGAGATGAGCCCGGTACTGGTGGCGTATGGACGCTATTCGCCGGTGCAGTTATCGCACCTGTCCCAGTCATTGAAAAGCCAGTAGTCATCAAGCCAATCAGCACAGAGCCAAGTGAGTTCCCGCTGTATGTCGCCGGAACCAAATATAAAACTGGTGACGTTGTCAATAATGCCGGCAGAGACTTCGAATGCAAACAGGCGCCTTGGTGTAGTTCGGGTGCTCCCGTATATACACCGGGTGTCGGTGGGGCATGGCAAAGTGCATGGAAAATGCATGGCGAAGCTGCTGATGCAGAAGACGATGACGACCGTCATATGCCTAGCTTGAGCGAAGCCCTCGCTACAGAAGCCAAAATTACCAGTACGGATTTATTCGTCAAGGTAAAAGACTCTGTGCGCACATTGGATAATGTGGAAGTCGATAAGGTCAAAGCAGGTCGCCCTGACAATCCAGAAAATGTCCGTCGTTTCGAACATCTTGTTTCTAGTGAAAAATGGGATTACCTCTTTCCACAGCGCCAACCTGCTTACACCTACGAGAATATGCTCAAAGCAGTAGCAAAATTCCCGGCGGTCTGCGGTAACTACGACGATCCAACCAATCCGAACAAAGCCGCAGAAGTTTGCGCACGTTCGATGGCAACGATCTTTGCCCATTTTGCTCAGGAAACTGGCGAACATGACGTCAACAATCAAGAAGTCCTTGAATGGCGTCAAGGTTTGGCACATGTGACAGAAATGGGTTGTACTACCGCCGAAGCAATGGCTAGCCCGACTGCTTGTGCTTACAACGGCGAATGTAATCCGAACACATGGCAAGGACAGACATGGCAATGTGGCAAAAATGCCGACGGTTCATTCAAGAAGTACTTTGGACGTGGCGCTAAACAGCTCTCGTACAACTACAACTACGGTCCGTTCTCTCAAGCAATGTTCGGCGACACTAAAGTCTTGCTCGACAATCCTGAGTGGGTTGCTGATACCTGGTTGAATCTGGCATCGGCTGTGTTTTTCTTTGTCACACCGCAGCCACCAAAACCGTCTATGTTGCATGTCATCGACGGTACATGGCAGCCTAACGAATACGATAAAAACTCAGGTCTGGTACCGGGCTTTGGCGTAACCACCATGATTATTAATGGTGGTGTTGAGTGTGGTGGTGCAACTGACCATGCTGCATCAGCTAATCGTATTAAGTACTTCAAGGAATTTGCACATTCACTGAATGTCGATGTCCCTGAAAACGAAAAACTCGGATGCTCAGGCATGCAAGAGTTTGCTGGCGGCGGCGCTGGTGCGTTGAACTTAAGCTGGGAAGAGAACTACGAATACACCCCGGAAAACAAGGCCGAAAAATCGTATGCCTGCAAACTGGTAAATTACCAAACGCCTTACAACGCGTTGCTTCCAGGCGATTACGAGAAGTGTGTCGAGGCAAAATTCAACGTCAAGTTGAAGGACTAATAGCCACACCATAGCTCCGGCCCTGCGAAGTTTTACTCGAAGGTTAACAACTTCAATTGGCCGGATCATGTACTGAAGAAATAAAGTAACAAAAGCGACTGAGCGCGGATAGAGATTGCGGATGTTTGGGACCAAATAAACCGTTCACCTAAAACCCGCAAAACATAGACCGCTCGGTCGCTTATCTTATGTCGAAACATTAGTTGCACAGCAAAGTCTGAGCAACTATAAATTCAAGATCGCCGACGATTTTCATCGTTGTCTATGGGCTAAGCGCCCACCTCCAGCACTGACTTCATCGCCTGATCTTCAGGCAGTCCCTTACATCCTCCACTTGTAGCTAACAATTTATCTCTGCCGCATCAGTGCGCTGTTGAAAATTGGATCGTACATTCTAAATAAACAAGATGATTCTTACTCCTCCAGAGTGCTTGTCTTATTTTATTTTGATAGCGAAAAATCGATAATTTCAATCTGTGAAAACGAATAGAAACAAGTTTATTCAACGCGTAGTGAAAGCGATTTTTTCTCTGCAAAAAAAGTGAATTTCTCACTCAACACTAGGGCAGCGCTATCCAGCTGCATCATCGTAAAAGGTCTGATGTACGGGTTGTTTGTACCGCCGCAGAGCCTGCTTTAGGAAACAAAGTAATGAAAAAAACCAATATCGCGCTGGCTATTTTAATGGCGCTGGGTGTGCAATATGCGCACGCGCAACCAACATCAGCAATCGTTAAAGATGCCATCATCGTTGCAAACACAGTCCAGTCAGAAGCATGGTCCAAAGATCGGATTTACGCCGATGAGACAACGGTTACCTGGAAAGGCAAAGAGTATAAAAACGCGCACTGGACAAAGGGAAATGAACCCGGTACAGACGGCGAATGGGGAGCGTGGAAACTTCAAGAGAAAGACCTGCTTGTTGTAACCGATCCAAACGCAGTCCAGTCTGGCGAGTGGTCCAAAGGACAAATTTACGCCGATGAAACAACGGTTACCTGGGAAGGTAAAACATATAAAAACGCCTATTGGACAAAGGGAAATGAACCCGGTACCGGTGATCAATGGGGTCCGTGGAAACTTCAAGATGCAGAGCCGGTTGTGGTAGTCGAAGAGCCGACTACTGAGATCGAAGAGCCAGTCGTTGTCGTTGAAGAGCCGACTGCTGAGATCGACGAGCCAGTCGTTGACGTTGAAGAGCCGACTGCTGAGATCGAAGAACCAGTCGTTGTCGTTGAAGAGCCGACTGCTGAGATCGAAGAGCCAGTCGTTGACGTTGAAGAGCCGACTGCTGAGATCGAAGAGCCAGTCGTTGACGTTGAAGAGCCGACTGCTGAGATCGAAGAACCAGTCGTTGTCGTTGAAGAGCCGACTGCTGAGATCGAAGAGCCAGTCGTTGACGTTGAAGAGCCGACTGCTGAGATCGAAGAACCAGTCGTTGTCGTTGAAGAGCCGACTGCTGAGATCGAAGAGCCAGTCGTTGACGTTGAAGTTCCGGTTACTGAAGTAATCGATCCAAACGCAATCCAGGCTAAAACATGGACCGCAAATAGAATTTTCACAGTGACTACACCAGTAACCGTTGTTAGCTGGAATGGTAACAACTACACCAATAAATGGTGGACACAAGGAGAGGAGCCAGGCAAAGCCGATACTGCATGGATCCCATACGAAGGTGCCGTTATTCCTCCTGATTCTAATGTCGTCATCGACGAAGACGGTTACGTGCCGAATTTGAAAGATGCGCTTGCTACTGAAGCAAAACTAAAGAATTTTGATTTATTCAAAAAGGTACAAGAATCCGTACGCACCCTCGATAATGCAGAAGTATTTTTAGTCAAACCAGGTCGTGCCGAAAATCCGGAGAATGTGCGTCGTTTCGAGCATCTTATTTCGAATGAAACATGGGAATATCTCTTCCCACATCGTCATGCGTCTTACACCTACCAGAATATGCTGCAGGCGGTCGCAAAGTTCCCTGCGGTATGCGGCAACTATGACGACCCAAGCAATCCGAATAAAGCGGACGAAGTTTGCGCACGCTCGATGGCAACAATTTTTGCCCATTTTTCTCAGGAAACCGGCGGGCATGCCCCCAGCTGGGCGGTCCCGGAATGGCGTCAAGGGTTGTACTATGTAAGGGAAGCGGGTTGTGAATCAGACGATCCAATGGATTGTGGCTATAACAATACGTGCGACCCAACCACATGGCAAGGACAGACATGGCCTTGCGGCACGATGCCAGATGGCACTTTCAAGAAGTACTATGGACGTGGCGCTAAACAGCTTTCGTACAACTACAACTACGGTCCATTTTCACAAGTGATATTCGGAGACACCAACGTCTTGCTCCAGAATCCTGAGTTGGTTGCCGATACCTGGTTGAATCTTGCATCAGCGATGTTTTTCTTTGTCACACCGCAGCCACCAAAACCGTCCATGTTGCACGTGATCGACGGAACATGGCAGCCTAACGAGTACGATAAAAAGACAGGTGTGATACCGGGCTTTGGCGTGACAACCATGATTATCAATGGTGGTCATGAATGCGGTGGAACAGTAGAAGTTGCTCAATCAGAAAATCGTCTTAATTACTTCAAGGGATTTTCCCATGCACTGAATGTCGATATCCCTGAAAATGAAAAACTCGGATGCACCAAAATGCAAGCTTTTGCTGAAGGTGGTGCTGGTGCGATACTGTTAAGCTGGGATGAAGACTCTACGTGGTCACCAGACAATAAGGATGGCAAAACGTATGCCTGCAAACTGGTAAAGCATCAAACGCCTTTCAACGCGTTGATTCCAGGCGAATACCAGAAATGTGTTGAAGCAAAATTCAAGATTGAGTTGAAACAGTAATCGCTTCACTATTGATTTGGCCCGACGAAGTTTGAATCGAAAGTTAAACGGCTATGGGCCAGATCATGCACTGAGGTAAAAAGGTAGCAAAAGCGACTGAGCGCGGATAGAGATTGCGGATACAGGGGATCAATCAACCATGACCCTGACACCCGTAAAACATAGACCGCTCAGTCGCTTATTCACGTATAGACAGTTCCGCCTTATCCGGCATCACTATGATGTTGCCGCGTCAACCCCCTCGCTTTACCCCCTCCTCTCAGAACATCAGATAATTTGCCCCAAAACTGGCGCTGTAGCGCGGTATCATTGGATCAATTGACTCTTTCGGGTCTTCACCAGTTACCTCTACTCAACACGCTTACCTATTCTGACAATGCTGATCAAACGCAAATCCATCGAAGCCGAAGCCAATCTCAAAGCCGGTCCCGGTAAACGCCTCGAAAAAACCAATCCAAAAGAATCCAAAGCCGCACCCAAAGCCCCACGCAAACCTAAATTCGCCCCGGTCACCTTGTCGGAACAAGACGGCGTGCGTTTTCTGCATTTCGGTACCGAATGGGTACAAGGCGCTATGCGGTTGCGCAAGCCCGACTGGCTGGAGTTGGAATACGCTCAGCAAATGATGGCCTGGATGTTGTTTAACGATCAGCCGCAACACATCGTGCAGCTTGGTCTGGGCACCGCGGCGCTGACCAAATTCAGTTATCGCCAGTTTCCGGCAGCGCGCGTCACCGCCATCGAGCTCAATCCGTCTGTACTGATGATCTGCGCCTCCATGTTCAAGCTACCGCCCGATGATGAGCGCTTGTCCGTCATCGAAATGGACGCAATGGACTTTGTCATGGATGAAGCCAATCGCGACACCATCGATGCGCTACAAGTCGATCTGTACGACGCCACGGCCAAAGGCCCGGTACTCGATACGCCCGAGTTTTATCAAGCCTGCGCCGCTTGCCTGACCGACGACGGCATCATGACGGTCAATCTGTTTGGCGATCATCCAAGCTATGCCAAAAATCTCAAAGCGATGAAGTTTGCTTTCGACGACGTCTGGTGTTTGCCGGAAGTGCATGACGGCAACGTCATCGCCATCGCTTTCAAGAACGCATGGAAGCCTGATTTCACCACCCTTTACGAACGTGCCGCCGAAATCACTGCCGAGACTAAATTGCCCGCAAAGTCGTGGGTCAATGGGATCAAAGTGTGGCATACCGCACACTGAATGTTGACGAGAGTTCGTGAAATAACACTCAGCCGTTCGGACTGAGCAGGCACGCAGTGCCGTATCGAAGAATTGCCGAAGCATGCATATACTTCGATACACCCTAAAAGGGCTACTCAGTACGAACGGGTATGTTGGATCTCAAATATCTACTGACCATCCTATGAATAAAGAGCCGCCGAAAATTCTCGATCTTCAGCAAATTTTCACCTGGATGCTGGCCGATGGCACGACCACAAAAGAAGAGGTCAACCTCTTTTATACGCAAGCGCTGGGTATCTTTCGCAACGCCAGCGTTGCGATTCATCCATTAAGCGCGGTGGCACTATGCAAGCGCCAGAGCATCCAAACTCCACAGCGCACCATGACATTGGAGTGGCTGACTGAATGGCTGGCACGCAAAGTGGAGTTGCCGTTCTATCGGATTGATCCGCTCAAAATTGACTTCACAAAAGTCGCCGACGTCATGTCGGCAACTTACGCTACGCGTTTCAACATTTTGCCCGTCGAACTGACCGCAACCGATCTGATCATTGCCACTGCAGAACCATTCCGCACCGAATGGGTTGAAGAGATCGCCAAGATCACGCGCCGCAACGTCAAGCTGGTAATTGCCAACCCGATCGATATCGCCCAATACATTTCACAATTTTTTGCCCTGGCAAAGTCGATCAAAAGCGCCAACAATGCCAGCGGTCAGGACTTGGCCCTGCGCAACAATTTTGAGCAATTGGTCGAGCTAGGCAAAGCCAATAAGCAGGTAGACGCCAATGACCGACACATCGTCAATATCGTCGATTGGCTATGGCAATACGCATTTGAACAACGGGCCTCCGATATCCACATGGAACCCAAGCGGGATTTTTCAGCCATCCGTTTTCGGATCGATGGCGTGCTGCATCAGGTCTATCAAGTCCCCGCCGTGGTCATGATTGCCATGACCGCACGGATCAAATTGCTGGGCCGCATGGATGTGATTGAAAAACGCCGCCCGCAAGATGGGCGCATCAAGACCCTTACCGCTGGCGGGCAAGAGATCGAATTACGCCTCTCCACGCTGCCCACTGCTTTTGGCGAAAAACTGGTAATGCGGATTTTCGATCCCGACGTCGTGGTCAAGACATTGCCCGAATTAGGCTTACCCATAGACGATGCAGTGCGCTGGGATGCGCTGACCAAGCGAACGCATGGGATTATTCTGGTTACCGGCCCCACTGGCTCAGGTAAAACAACGACCCTTTACACTACTTTAAAAGCGCTGGCGACCTCTGAAGTCAACGTCTGTACCGTTGAAGATCCCATCGAAATGGTGGAGCCGGCCTTCAACCAGATGCAAATCAATACCGGCATCGACCTGACCTTCGCCGACGGCGTACGTGCCTTGATGCGGCAAGACCCTGACATCATCATGGTCGGAGAAATCCGCGATCTGGCAACCGCAGAGATGGCGATTCAGGCCGCCCTCACCGGTCATTTGGTGCTCTCCACCCTGCACACCAACGACGCACCGTCGGCCGTGATGCGGTTGCTTGAGCTGGGCGTACCCTACTATCTGCTGGAGAGCACACTAATCGGAATCATGGCGCAGCGTCTGGTGCGGACTTTATGCACGTATTGCAAAAATAACAATGGCGAAATTTCCGATGAGACCTGGCAAAATCTTGTCAAAAACGAAAACATCCCCAAGCCCAAGACGGTCTGCCAACCCGTCGGCTGCCCTGAGTGCCGTCAAACCGGCTATCGTGGCCGCACCGGGTTGTATGAGTTGTTGACGGTGACAGCGCCATTTTCCAAAATGATTCAGGCCGAAACCGATATACATGCGCTCAAACAACAAAGCATGACTGACGGCATGAAACCGCTACGGGTAGCTGGCGCCTTGAAGATTATTGAAGGGGTGACGACGGTCGATGAGGTCCTCAAAGTCACCTCTGCACTGACTTAAACTTACTTTAGCCACCCCATAACCGAGCCGGTAAAGGTAAAATCAATGACCGGCGGCATACAGCGCACAGCCGTCATGAATTCCGTCAGCAACCATCAAATACACAAGAGGAATAGATTGAAAACAGCACTAGTCGAAGGCTATGACATCCCCGTGTTCGACAAAACTATCATGACCAATTTACTGGTCTCGGTCGTGGACCTGAACATTGTCAGACAAGAATTCAAACTCATAGGCGTGCGTAACGCGAAACAGGAAATCTATCGCGTCATCGGCGCTTCCACTGATCACCAGTACCAGAACGCCTTTGAAGAACTCGACGACATGGGATTAGTCGACGATCTGCAAGAAAGCGATCGCGAGAAAAATGGCTACGATGCCATCTTCAGTTTGGGTCTGGATGCGGATTAAGTAAAATGTATGGCTGCCTTATGGCAATCATTTTTAAAATAGCGCTCTCTTTTGAGAGCGCTATTTTTTTGTATCCAGAGTTACTCAATCAATACAACAGTCGGCGGCTGATCGTTAGTATCACCTACACAAACACGATTACGACCATCGGATTTGGCGGCATACAACGCTTTATCCGCAGCTTGTACTAACTCCAGTGGAATATTGCCGTATCTGACCGGAACCAAGGCATCGACACCGGCACTGATGGTCACTATGCCAACGGGGCTACCGGTATGCTCAATTTTCAGATTATTGATCGCCAGACGGATGCTTTCGGCGATGATCATAGCGCCCTTGACATCGGTCCCGGGGAGTATGACACCCAGCTCCTCTCCCCCGTAGCGTGCAGCGATGTCACCCGGACGATGTTGACCGGTTTTCACAACCTGACTGATTTTTCGCAAGCATTCATCGCCAGCGGTATGACCATAGATATCGTTATATTGTTTAAAGCAATCCACATCGATCATCACTAAGGCCAGAGAGCTGGCGTTACGCATTGCTCGGCTAAACTCCTTCTCCAGCACCAGATCAAAATGTCGACGATTGGCCAATCCGGTGAGACCATCTTGCAGCGATAACCGCTCGAGCGTCTGATTAAGCGCCTCTAATGCATCGCGGGTACGAACGATTTCCGCCTCGGCATCGACGCGTCGCTTAATTTGACCAATTAAATGAAACCCCATACAACCAAGAACCAAGAGAAGTATTCCCACCCCTGCCGAATGCAGATAAGTGTCGGCGCGCCAGTCCGCAAGAATTTCTTCTTCAGATAATGCGGCGGCAACAAAAAGGGGATATTTATCGAGACGGCGAAAATTGACCATACGGTTAACGCCATCGAGCGATGATTTTATGAACACCGTTCCGGTCGCCATCTTAGAGACATTGTCTCGAAACAGTTCGGTATTGACGAAACTTTTACCGATCGAGTCGGGCAATAGCGGGCTACGGGTGAGCAAGATACCCGTATCCAAACCAAGATTGATGACACCTTTACGGCCAATATTAATGGTTTGATAGAAGTTATTAAAGTAAGCCACCTTGATCGTTGCCAGTACCACACCGGCGAAGCTGCCATCGGCGTGGTTAATTCTGCGTGACAGGGTAATAATCCAGGCCCCATTGGAGCGACTGCGTATCGGCGCGCCGATATACGGCGTCAGATCACGATGGGTCCGATGATAAATAAAATAATCCCGATCCGCATTATTCGCACCTGGCTGCATCGAAGGCTCCGAATTAACCAGCCAGCGCCCACTTTCGTCATAGACGAACAAGCCATTAAGCTGAGGCAATTCTGCAACCTGATGTACGAGTAAATCATGTATCCGATTCAAAGCAGCAGGACTGGTCCCGTCGATTTGTACACGCTCAACCAGACTAATTAAGACGGTATCGCCTTCTTTGATCGTATCGTCAGCATGCTGAGCAATCGAGCGCGCCATATTGGAAGTCGCAATTGCCATTTCGTGCAACTGCGTTTTACGGGCCGTCCAGCTTTGCCATCCTTCCATAAACACCAGCGAGAGACAAACCAAAACCACGAAAATCACCGCCAATGAGGTAATCGGGATGCGCTTAGTCTTTAATTTATCGTCGGATGCTGGTTTGTCGATGAGAGTGGTCATAAATCTTTTGAATATAAAAACCACCCTACGAAGCTCTCGACAATGTCTGAAAGCCTCTTTAGCCGGTCAATAGTTAACAATAGTAACTTGAAGAAACTATTATCTTAGAAACGCATATATTAGTGGTACGTTTATTTAGTCTTCACATATCTATTTATAGTAAGTACGTGATCATTGAATAACCCCCGTATCTCTTAAGCGCGCAATCTCACCCTCCCCAAGTCCCAATGCGGCCAGCACTTCAGATGTATGCGCGCCCAGCGCTGGTCCTTGCCAATTCACCTGCCCGGGCGTATCCGACAACTTGGGCACGATCCCCGGCATTTTTACCGTCACCCCGCCCGGCAACTCTGCCGACAACAGCATGTCGCGCGCCTGATAATGCGGGTCGGCCACGATATCGGCGACGGAATAGATACGCCCGGCCGGTACCCCAGCTTGCTCCAGAGTAGCCAATACGCTTTCAATCGGATGCGCCGAAGTCCAACCGGCAATCGCCGCATCGATCAACACAACCTGCGCCACGCGCCCGTCGTTATGCGCAAAATGTGGATCTTCAGCCAAATCGGCACGACCAATCGCGTGCATCAGACGCTTGAAGATCGGGTCGCTATTACCGGCAACAACGACGTAAGCGCCGTCACGGGTGGGGTATGTATTAGAGGGCGCAATGCCAGGCAAAGCCCCGCCGCTACGCTCACGCACATGACCGAGCAAATCGTATTCTGGTATCAGACTTTCCATGACATTAAAGACGCTTTCAACCAGCGACACGTCCACAATTTGCCCCACGCCCTGCCCGGTTTTTACCCGCAACACTGACATCAACGCGCCCATCACCGCATGCAAGGATGCCAGCGAATCGCCCAAACTGACGCCCATGCGGGCCGGTGCGCTCTCAGGATGGCCGGTCGTATACCGAATCCCGCCCATAGCCTCGCCGATCGCGCCAAATCCGGGCCTGTCTTTATACGGCCCGGTCTGGCCGTAGCCCGAGATGCGCACCATCGTCAATTGTGGATTGAGCGCGTGCAAGACGTCCCAACCGAGGCCCAACTTTTCCATCGCGCCCGGTTTTAAATTTTCGATCAACACGTCCGCGTTGCCAGCGAGTTGCTTGATGATCTCTATGCCCTCGGGCGACTTCAAGTTGATTGAAATGGATTTTTTATTACGCGATTGCAAATACCACCACAGCGATGTTCCTTCGTGCAATTTGCGCCACTTACGGATCGGATCACCATTCCCCGGGGCTTCAATTTTGATCACTTCGGCACCGAACTCAGCCATCATCCGCGCAGCAAACGGGGCGGCAATCAGGGTGCCTATTTCTATGACGCGTATTCCTTTTAGCGGTCCACTCATTCCAAACTCCTTCTTTCGTTTTCATGACGACGATGGGGAAAATCAACCAATGCCGAACGTTACGCAAAAATGTCCTGCGATGCATTGTTTTTTTAAAAAACGCAATGTTAGCTTGCTACGCCATTTTTACTGATACAGCACTAGAATGGTTCGATCAACAGCATAAAAGGAGCATTGTATGAGCAGCATCGAACAGATCATTCACCCACAAATCCGCGATATTGGCTTTCCCATAAGACGGTTGCTGCCTGCGGCGCAGGTGCGCACGGTCGGCCCGTTTGTATTTTTCGATCACATGGGGCCGGTGACTTTTGCCACTGAAGGTACCTCTGGCGACGTACGGCCGCATCCGCATATCGGACTGGCCACTGTGACTTATTTGTTTTCCGGTGCGATGGTGCATCGCGATAGTCTGGGCAGCGTACAGCGAATTGTGCCCGGAGATATTAACTGGATGACATCGGGACGCGGCATTGTGCATTCGGAACGCGTCCCCGAAGATATTCGCCAGCAAGGCGTGACGGTGCAAGGCTTGCAAATGTGGGTGGCGCTACCGAAAAAGGAGGAAGAAACCGCCCCCGGATTTTGGCATTATCCGGCGGCGGACATCCCTACTGTGCGTTTTGAAGGCGCTGAAATACGGGTATTGGTCGGGCAAGCATTTGGTCAGACCTCGCCCGTCAAAACTCATAGCGCTACGCTGTATGTCGCCGCCAACCTGCGCGCGGGGGCACACTTGCCACTCGGTACAGACTATGCAGAACGTGCGATCTATGTCATCAGCGGCGCACTATCGGTCGATGGCGAAACAATTGAGCAAGGCACGCTCATTGTGTTGGCGCCCGACGCCAAGGTTACATTGGTCGCAACAAACGACACCGCCCTGATGCTGCTCGGCGGCGAACCGCTCGATGGTCCACGTTTTCTTTGGTGGAACTTCGTCGCCAGTACCAAAGAGCGTCTCGAAGCCGCTAAAACAGCATGGGCCAATCAACAACAGGATGTGTTCCCCAACGTCCCCGGCGAAACCGAATTCATCCCATTACCAGCGCATTAAGATGTCACTCTTGCCATCTTCAGCTTCACTTTTTGTTGCATACGGGCGCGCCGCTTTCTGAGCCAGATCAGTAAGCCGGTCGCGCTCAGTAATGCAACGACAGCCCCCATGACGGAGATCAAAATACGCCCGGTGAGTCCCAAAATCCGTCCCGAATGCAACGGAAATTGCGCTTGCATGAAAATATCGCCGGCACTGCCAGCGTTACCGCTGATCGATAAATGTATATAACTCACGGTCGCTTGCACATCCTTGGTCACCGCACCAGAAAGTTCCAACTCAACGTCCTGCGACTCTGCAATGCTGTCTTTGTAATACGCCAGCGCACCGTTATAACCGGCCTGCTCCGCCGCATTGCTTTGCCTGGTTTTAAATAGCGCTGCCTACGCATTGAGCGTCCGATCAAAGCACTCAGCTCTGATGCCCACTTCGGTACTTTTTCATTTGACCGGATCAAGTCGAGCACCGGTTACGTCGGTCTCCGTTGTGGATTAAAGAGAGTGCTGTAGGCAGACACCTTTTTAGTCTAATCAAACACGGTGCCAACATAGGCGTCGTAGCGCTGGCCGAGGTGCTGTGGTTGACGCCATAGTCTTGCCCAATTCTATTGGCGCTGGTCACTATCGCGCTCATGATCAATTTCAGACAATCGGCAATATTAAAGCGCGCTGCGACGTACACACTCTTGCGCTTATCGACATAGTCTGGGATTGAAGACCGGTTCAGGATGGAAGACGACCTAATTTATCAATTAAGAATAAAAATACAAATGAGAATCATCATTAATGATATTTCTATTAGAGCGTGTTGACGTTTGAGTTCATAAAAAACCGTTCGTACTGAGTAGCCCTTCAGGGCGTATCGAAGTAGTTGCATGCGGTGGCGATTCTTCGATACGGCACTTTGTGCCTACTCAGTCCAAACGGCTTTATAGTGTTTTACAAATGTTGAATGTCAGCAGGCACTAATACATTGGTATCGTTTTTAATTTCATTCTGTCCAATTAGGAACAATTGTGTATGGGCCTGCTGACATCCCCAGGTACAGACTTGGATCTATCAGGATAGCGAAAACAGACGTCAACAAGGAAGACAGATTGAGTATGAAAAAATGTACCGGGCTACATCAAATTAAATTCAATTAGCATCACTTGCTTTTTTTGAAATAGACAGATTTTTGGGATGTTTTCTGTGATTAAAATAGATTTTTCTATCTCTATTTTTAAACTCAGACAGAAATATTATGGATGCTGTCTTCTTGGCGAGAGAAATACAAACGTCAATGAGGACATCAATGAGCTTCATTACCCTTATCACTTCCAGGTAGAAAATATGAAACCAACTTTAAGTACGACTTCCTCTTCGCAAGCCAGTTTCAATGTACAAAACACACCCCCCCCATCACTACCCCGACCATCTTCGCGGGTTGCTCCCTGTCTTTCTGGCGCTCATCCATCCACACAGGAATTACGCAACGAAGCACGCCCCGCACCCGCAGTACAGAGTGCGACTATGATGGGCGAATCTCATGCCTCTCAGTCTCTCCAGTCCGCCTATACAGTCAAGCAGAACGAAGACGGTGAAATAGTACCCACCTCTCCAGTAAAAGTGCAGCCTGAAAATCACTATAAAATAGGTCAGCCAACCAGAACTGGAGTAACTTTCTCAGTTTTCTGCCAATCTGGACGGGGAACACTCAAGGCAGTCTCAACAAAGCACGCCAGCACAATAGAAGTGACGACCTTCACTCCTGCCAAACCAACTCAATCAACAAACTCAGATACCAGATAAGCCCTGCCGAGTCGATGTAAGCGTTATCGGTAGCGCTGCTTACGGCAAAATAATGTTCATTTACCACATAAAAAATGGTCATTTCAGCAAATACTGAGATGACCATTTTTCTTGTCTGGCGAAGCCTTCTATTTCCTATCAGTCATGTCAAAACATCTAACGTTTTAGGCATTTTCTGTGTTTAAAAATAGACTTTTCTATCGCTATTTTCAGCCTCAGACAGAAATATTATGTATGCCGTCTTCTTAATGAGTTACAAAAAATTAAGGAGTCAGCAGACACGTCACATCTCCCTTATCACTTTTGAGGAAACATCAATGCAAGTTCCAAATACATCACAAACAACAACAAAGCCGGAAGTCAATTTTACCGCTCCGTCTGCCTCCCAAGAAACCCCTCAAGGGATCCGTGCCCGTCTTTCTACCAGCCATATATCCTGGCATGAACCAACAACTTCTGGTCCACCACTACCACCGCAGGATGGTGAAGGCAAACTTGATAATTTGTTTAAGCATTTTTCTGGTATTAAACGCGCCGAGAAAGTAACTACTCTAGCCCCCTCACCATCATCGACAGTGTCGAGGGAGATTATCTGTGATGCTGATAAGAGCGCAGCAGCTCTCAAGACTCACTTCGAGGACCAAGTCATGCAGGAAGAAAGAAGTCAGACCGGACAGACCTCAACAGATGAAGTACGGCACATAGGCACTCGCGCTATTTCCACATCAATTGTCGAAGAAAACTGCCCGGCACATACCATATCTGCGAGAGACACTCTCTATAAAACGTTTGTGCAGGAATGCGAAACTACCCCGGCTCCCGTGGCCTCCGACATCACGACATTACCAGCAGTGAACCCTCGGTTTCTTGCTGGTTTTAAGGGCGCCAGATCAGCCCCGTTGGAACATTTTTCTATCACATCTCGCATACCTATTGATTTTTCTAAATATGGCCTGTATTCATCCCCCAATGACAATCAGCGTCCAATACAGCCAGATTTCAGCGACCAAAGGAGCAACACTTTAAAGCTCTCCCCTCCCCGGTCTGTGATCGCCGACTCAACAGCTAAAGCCAACCCGGCGATGACCGGCAAATCCATAAACGAAATGAAAGCGACAAGCACGGCAGGCAACGACAACCCCGTCAGTGAGTATATTGACCACTTAATAGGTATCCATGTACTAATGAACAAAGCAGCAGACGACTTAGCGCGAAGCAAAGCAGAGGTCGCCTCACTTATAAAAAAAATGAGCAATCCTGTACATGGCGAAAACAACAAAAAAACAGAACCCTCTTTGCGTTCGGTAGATCTTGGCAACGATGAGTATGTGTTTTATGCTGAACCAAAAGGGCTATCAGAACCTATTTCTCCGATCAACGATGAAAATTTATCTGTTTTAGCATCTTTGGAAGATCCAACTGACCAAGCCCCAGACAATACGCCAGAGCTTGAGGCTGACGCGAGGCTAGAAGTTGTCCCCCCCTCCTTAGCTAAATCCCAAGAAGATCTGGCGTTTGCTATCACATCCATATTCGCAAAGATAGGCGACGCAAGCTCAGAGCGCTTCGAAAATAACTGATCCAAGTTGATGTAGTATTTCGCTCTTCCCAGCGCAAACAATACGCACGGGAACAAAAAAATGGTCATCTCAACCAAAGTCGAGATGACCATTTTTTATGAATACAACGGTTTGCTACACCGCGTAATCACACCTAAATCACATTCAGGCAGCCGCTTTTTCCTGCGCCAGCGACGCCATATCAATCACAAAACGATATTTAACATCACTCTTGAGCATTCTTTCGTAAGCTGTATTGATATTTTGGATATCGATCAGCTCGATGTCCGACGTAATCCCGTGCTCGGCACAGAAATCCAACATTTCCTGCGTTTCTTTAATCCCGCCGATAAGCGATCCGGCCAGAGTACGGCGCTTCATGATCAGATTAAATACGTTCGGAGAAGGATGCGATTCGGCCGGAGCACCGACCAACGTCATTGCACCATCGCGCTTGAGCAAGTTCAGGAAGTTATCCAGATTATGCGGAGCGGCAACGGTGTTGAGGATGAAGTCAAAGCTGTTGGCATGCGCGGCCATTTGCGCCGCATCTTTTGAGATAACGACTTCGTCTGCGCCTAAACGTTTCGCATCATCAATCTTGCCCGGCGAGGTCGTAAATAACACCACATGCGCGCCCATCGCATGCGCGATCTTGACGCCCATATGACCCAGACCGCCTAGTCCGACGATGCCAACTTTGTGCCCCTTGCCCACTTTCCAGTGACGCAATGGTGAAAAGGTCGTAATACCGGCGCACAGCAAAGGAGCAGCAGCGGCTGGATCGAGTTTGTCAGAGATGTGCAGGACGAAGTTTTCGCTGACCACGATATTGTTAGCGTAGCCGCCAAAAGTGACACCGCCGCTTTGTTTATCTTCACCGTTATAGGTGCCGACAAAACCGTTTTCACAATATTGCTCAAGACCTTCTGCACAACTTGGACAAGTCTGGCAGGAGTCAACCATACAGCCGACACCGGCCATTTCGCCGACTTTGAAATTCTTTACATGTGAACCGACTTTGGTGATGCGACCGACAATTTCATGGCCCGGTACAGTGGGGAATACGGTGTTATGCCATTCATTACGGGCGGTGTGCAAATCGGAGTGACAGACACCGCAAAATAAGATGTCAATCTGGACATCGTGCGGTCCCGGTTCCCGACGCTCAAAGGTAAATGGCGCTAATGGTGTTTGCGCAGTCTGCGCTGCATATCCAACGGCTTTAAGCATTTTTGATTTCCTTTTTAGTAAAACAGCGAACCTCCGCCGTTTAAGTGCTCAATGGTAACGCTTTCAGAAAATACTTTCTGGAAACGACCAATTGTGAGTATTTTTTGAAATCTATTTTTTAACTTATTTCATTTAAAAAATAGGCTATTTTTTAAATATTGCAATGTCCATAGCGTGTCCATAGCGCCCGATGACCGATATTCGCCCCATCAAAGACTATCCAACTCTTCGCGCAGAGCGTTAGCTTTTTGCTGAAACGCAACCACTGCCTCCTCACCCATTTTTCTGAGTTGCGGATAGACCATGCCGATACGCGGATTACTGGCCAGCGT
>NZ_JBRIIQ010000082.1:0-16806 GCF_052976905.1 Glaciimonas sp. GG7
GCAGCGGGTGGCAAAGTCATGCAGGTAAAGAGATTGCTCGATGTCAATGGCATCGCTGAGTTTTTGATGTTTAGCATTGGTGGTATTGGGCATTATTCGATCCTTTAGCTCTGTTGAACTTCCCGTTGGTAAAACGGGGTGGGCGACAAATGACGGAGTTGAAAGACTGGGCAAAAACCAAAACCAGCAAGCCACAAGGGCTTCACCGTCACTGTCGCCCTTAGAGGCACGAACTTAGAGACCCCGGGCTGCGTTGCACAGCCCGGGGGTTTTTGCATCAGGCTTTCAAACCTGTATTCCTATGAGAGGAACGGTTGACAAGATACTCGTGCAGAAAACGGAGGTCAACCGGTAAATGGCAGTTTTTTGCGATTACAGTTTTTATACGGTTTTTTGGTTCTCAAAACAATGAATGCTCGGCAACGCAGTAATCGGTGGCGAAGTCAGGGCGGTTGTTTTTGAAGTTGTTTTTGACCTTGCAGGCGCAGCCACAGTTGCCGTTGCTTTTGAAGTTGCAGTTGCTTTTGAAGTGGCATTTGACGTACCCCGTCATATGACGCTGCCAAATTTTTAGTCGCCAGTCGGATCAGGATGATGACATGTTTGAGCGCAGCGAGTTGGTCATCAGACCCGGCTGCCGGGCCGCCCCCGGCAAGCATCAACGGAGCACATCCCGTTTCAATTACTAACCACCGAAAAATAGCGCAAACCAAGCCGCACCAAAACTGCGAACGTACAAAACCCAGCAAAACCTAAAACCGCGACAACAAATCAACCTGACTCACCAACGGATCTGCATCTCCCGGTGTAACTTTTTTATACGTCCCATCACTAGTCATATCCCAAGCCGAGGCATTGTCTTGCAAATGAATCAGCAAACTTTCTTCGATGACACGGCGTTTCAATTTGCTATCGAGTATCGGAAACGCTGTCTCAATACGTCGAAACAGATTCCGATCCATCCAGTCAGCACTCGATAGGGTCACATTTTCTTCCCCATCGGCATAAAAATAAAAGACCCGATGATGTTCAAGAAACCGGCCAATCACAGAGCGCACCATGATGTTCTCCGACAATCCGGGAACACCGGCTTGCAGCGCGCAGACACCGCGAATAATTAATTGGATTTTGACCCCGGCTTGCGAGGCGGCGTAGAGTGCCGCGATGACGGTGGGTTCCAGCAAGGCGTTCATCTTGGCGATGATGTAGCCTTGCCGTCCGGCTTTGGCGGCATCGACTTCTCTGGCTATGGATTTCAGAATATTCGCATGCAGAGTAAATGGCGATTGCCATAAGCGCTTGAGCTGCACTTGCTTGCCGAATCCGGTGAGTTGCGCAAAGACGTTGTGGACGTCTTCACAGATTTTGTCGTCGCTGGTCATTAACCCAAAATCGGTGTAGAGCCGGGCGGTGCGGGAGTGATAGTTGCCGGTACCGAGATGGACGTAACGCTTGAGTTTGGTGTGTTTTGCATGGCGTTTGCGGCGCACGATGAGCAGCATTTTGGCATGGGTTTTAAAGCCGAATACGCCGTAGACGACATGCGCGCCAACCGCTTCTAGCTTGGCGGCCCAGCCGATATTGGTTTCTTCATCAAAGCGCGCCATGAGCTCGAGCACGACGGTGACTTCCTTGCCGTTTTTGGCCGCCAGCATGAGCGCGGTCATCAGTGCCGATTCATTGCCGGTGCGGTAAATGGTCTGTTTGATCGCTAACACATCCGGATCAATCGCCGCCTGCTGCAATAGCTCTAACACCGGTTGAAAACTTTCATACGGATGATGCAAGAGGATGTCATTTTGATCGATCACGTCGAACACCGACGCGCCGGTAAAGAATGCTTTTGGCAGCACCGGCGTGTGCGGGACAAACTTCAAATCCGGCCGGTCCACCAGATCGGGCAAGGGCATCAGACGCACCAGATTGACAGAGCCATTGACGCGATAGCAATCAACTTGCTGCAAACCGTTTTGGTTAAGCAGTCGCAACACCAACGACGCAGGCGTGTCTTCGGCGACTTCGAGGCGTACTGCATTGCCGAGTTGGCGGGTCGGTAATTCGCCCTGCAAGGCTAGCCGTAAATCGGTGACTTCGTCCTCATCGACAAACAGATCGCTGTTGCGGGTGACGCGGAATTGGTAGCAGCCGCCGATGGCCAGACCGGGAAATAACTCGCCGACAAAGCGCTGCATAAAACTGCTGAGCAGCACAAAGCCGTAGGGATGACGCGAGAGTTCATCCGGCATGCGGACCAGTCGCGGCAGGGCGCGCGGAGCCTGGACGATGGCAAGTTCCGGCTCACGCCCAAAGGCATCTTTTCCGCTGAGTTTGACGGCAAAATTCAAACTCTTATTCATGACCTTGGGGAACGGGTGGGCGGGGTCTAAACCGATGGGGGTGAGGACGGGCAGTAATTCGGTTTTAAAGAATTCGTATGCCCATGCGCTTTGTTTTTCGTCCCAGTCGGATTCGGCATAGAAGACGATTCCTTCGGCATTTAATGCTGGAAGGAGGACTTGGTTAAACAGCGCATATTGACGCGCAACGAGCTGTTGGGCGCGCTCACTGATGACCGTGTAGGCGTGTTGCAGCGACATGCCGTCGGGCGTGACGCCATCGATGGCGTCGCGCATTTGCTGTTGTAGCCCGGACATGCGGATTTCGGAAAATTCATCGAGATTGCTGCTGGTGATGCAGACAAAGCGCAAGCGTTCTAGTAGCGGCACTGCAGGATCTTCGGCTTGGGCTAACACCCGTTCATTGAAGGCCAGCACGCCGAGTTCTCGATTGAGTAGGGGGAAAGTTTGAACAGTCATATTTTTCGCTACATCGTCATCAGGAATCGAAAGCTAACGTTGCCCTCTTTGGCTTGCCTGAGGCGCTGCTCGAATAATCGGGGCGATTGTAGTGGGGGAATATGACGGATCAATGACAAATGGAAAATATTAATTTTTTGCAACATCGCTATAAAAAAGCCGCACTAAAAGGTGCGGCGATGATTGTGTCGGCTTGACTTGACTGAACACTAGCCACTAGCGTTGATCTGGAGGGATGCCCTTGATCGCTGCAGAAAAAATAGCGTGCGTATCAGGCTCGACAGGCCGATGTTTGATTGTCGTGCTGGCCGGATCGCTGCCGAGGAAATTAATCGCCCTGAGATTGTTGGCCGGTCTGATCGGTCTGGGACAAAAGCCGCCGCCGCAGTTGGGACAGACATTGTGGATAACGTGCTCTACGCAGGTTGCACAAAACGTGCATTCGTACGAGCAAATAAGGGCTTCTGATGATGCTGGCGACAGGGCTTTGTTGCAGTGTTCGCAGGTGGGTCTGAGTTCAAGCATGTTTTTTTCTTGTTAGATGGTTGACTGTACATAACGAAAAAGATGGCAAGTCAGTATAAACACCCGATACCATGACGCCACCATTTATATCGCGGCATCCCTCAAGGAGATTGGTTCTATGCTCTGGCTTCCATTTGTCAAAACGTTTGGCTTGTTTGTGTTGACCGCTATCGCCGAAATAGTCGGCTGTTATTTACCGATGCTGTGGCTTAGCGGCAAAGGCTCGGCGTGGCTGCTGCTGCCAGCTGTCGTCAGTCTGAGTGTTTTCGTCTGGCTGCTCACGCTCCACCCCATGGCCAGTGGCCGGGTTTATGCGGCTTACGGCGCGGTGTATATCGCCACCGCGATTTTGTGGCTATGGAGTGTCGATGGCGTGACGCCGCGCTGGACGGATGTGCTTGGGGTGAGTCTGGCATTGAGTGGCGCGGCGGTGATTGCGATGGGGGCGCGGGCATAAACTTTATACCTGTATCTTTTTACCGAACCCCGATGAGCGCCAAGCCGGTACCAAACAGTACATACATCAGGCCGAACAGCGCTAACCGTGTGCCCGTCAACATCTGTTTGCGCAGCAATATATACAAGCCTGTGATGGACAGCATCGTGATGACACCGGCCCAGATCAATGCCGCGTCCAGCATCCAGGGCGTAAAGATCAGTACCAACGCCGTCGGAATCGTCGCCTGTATCATCATCGCGCCGCTGATATTGCTCAGCGCCAGCGTTTGCTTGCCTTGACGCACCCAGATCACGGCGTTGAGGATTTCTGGTAATTCAGTCGCAATCGGGCTCAGCAGCAAGGCCACCAAATGCGGTGAAATGCCCAGCCAGGGGGCCATTGCTTCGAGTTGGGCGACGAATAATTGGGAGCTTAAAAAGATGACGACGAGTGCCGCTAGCGTTTGAAAGGCTGCCCAGCCGAGCGCCGGTTGCGGATCATGCGGACGGAATTTCAACGGCTCCAGATCATGGACCTCGACTTCGGCCCCGTCTTCTTTGCGCATCTCGCCCCAGATATAGAGGCCGTAGGCCAACAAGAACACCAGCCCCAACCACGGCTTGAACGAAAAAGCGATCAGACCGAGGGCTATCTTAAGGATAAAAATTCCCATAAACCACGCCTGATCGCGGCTTAAACGCGCACCGTCTGCTTTCGTTAGCAGAATATTGCCGAGTTTTTTGCGGTTCAGGATAAACATCAGGCCGACCACCGCATACGCAATCGTGCTCAGCGCCAACGGACCGCCTAGTGCAGCGCCGACGCCGATATCTTTATGCGCGGCGTCACGCCCAAAAACCACCGCGACGAAAGTGACGACCGTTTCCGGCAACGCCGTACCAAACGCCGCCAGCACTGTGCCGACCGCGCTTTGGGCCACGCCGAGTCGGCGTCCGACCCATTCAATACTGTTGACGAAATATTCACAGGATAAATAAATAACAATCGCCGAACCCAGCAGCAATGCGATGGTGACGATCATGCTGAGGCCTCTTGCATGCGCAAGGGTGGTGCAGAAATGAGGGGGATTACAGATAAACAATGCGGCTTAAGCATAAGAGACATCCTGAGGACCGGGCACAGACAAATGGCACGATGTCTTGCCCGGCCGGGTAAAGACATTGCACCAATGGTCTTGCCAAACCTGACGGTCGCGTATGCCATGACGATAAGCGTCAAGTATGTTGACATACGCTCATTGCAGTGTGGTCTGTGTTGCACCATTGCAAGAAGGCTACTCCCCAAAGGAAGCCGCGATACTAGCACTAAAATCCGGGCGCTGGTGTGTCGAAAAATATTTAGGCCGGACTCTTTATGCCAAATTGCGTGAATCAAAGGGAAAACCGTCACAAACGGCTAGAATGGCGACTAAATTGATTTTATACAGATTTTTCTTATATTTTTGCCACCATCGACATTTGACGCGTTACCCGCCTTCCTGAGCGCCATTAACGTTCATTAACGTCAAACCACCCCGATACAACATTTTTCATTGGAGCGCATTGTCATGAAATGGGCAGTCATCAGCATTTTTCTTTTATCCGTTATCTACGTGCACTTTCGCGGCAAGGTACGGATGCCGTTTTTTCGCCAGTTGTTCGATCATTCGTCGATCATGGCCCCGCTCAATATCCTGATGTATTTGTTCTCCAAGGTGCCGACCAACACCGCCTATTTGCCAACCAGTACCTTCAAGGATTTAAAAATTCTGGAAGACAATTGGGAAACCATCCGCGACGAGGCGCAAGCGTTGACCGGTATGGAAAAAATCCGCGCCGCTGAAAAAAACGACGACGCCGGTTTTAACTCCTTCTTTAAAGCCGGTTGGAAACGTTTCTATCTGAAATGGTACGACGCCAGCCATCCTTCAGCCGAGCAGTTTTGCCCGAAAACGGTGGCTTTGCTGCGCCGCACGCCCAGCGTCAAGGCGGCGATGTTTGCTGAACTTGGCCCCGGTGGAAAACTTAATTTGCATCGCGATCCGTTTGCCGGATCGATGCGCTATCACCTCGGCTTGATCACGCCTAACGACGACCGTTGCTTTATCGAAGTCAATGGCGAGCGTTATAGCTGGCGCGACGGGCAGGGCGTGGTGTTTGATGAGACCTATATGCACTGGGCCCACAACGGCACCGACGTCAATCGCATCATCATTTTTTGCGATATCGAACGCCCGATGCGCTACCGCTGGGCGCAGGCGGTGAACCGCTGGCTTGGCCGTCACATGATGAGCGCGGCGGCGTCGCCGAACGAAACCGGTGACCAGACTGGTGGGATTAACAAACTGTTTCGGTTTGTCTGGGCTGCCGGGCAATACCGCAGAGCATTGAAGAAATTTAGTAAGCCGCTGTATTACGTGGTCAAGTTTGGGCTGATTGTCGGGGTTGTGGCGGCGATTATCTGGCTGTAATTGAGGAGAGTGATTATCAAAAACAGGGCGCGAAAATATCGCGCTCTGTTTTTGAATACTTGATTTAATCCGTTACCGCGCTGGCAATATCTTCCCCGTAACACTGCCAAAACCGACCCGATAACCATCGCCCTGACACCATCCGGTCATGCCGATTTCGTCCCCGTCCTCAATAAAAGTCCGCTGCGAACCATCGGCCAGCGTCAATGGCTTTTGTCCATTCCAGGTTAATTCCAGCAAGCTCCCAAACGCATCCGGCGTGCTGCCGCTAATGGTGCCGGAACCCATTAAATCACCGACTTTGGTGTTGCAACCAGAGACCGTGTGATGCGCTAACTGTTGCGCCATGGTCCAGTACATTGCTTTGAAATTGGTCTTGCAGATGGTCTGCGCATGCTGGTCAGTTTTGCTTGCGCCATTGCCCCCGCTTGCCGCCGCCTTGAGCGTCACTTCAAGCGCAATGTCATAGCCGTTATCGGTCTGCTGCTGCAAGTACGGCAGCGGTGTCGGATGTTGCGTCGGACTGGCTGTACGAAACGGTTCCAGTGCCTCCATCGTTACCACCCATGGCGAGATCGAGGTGCCGAAGGATTTACTATTAAATGGTCCCAGCGGCACGTATTCCCATTGCTGCAAATCGCGTGCGCTCCAGTCGTTGAGCAGCACCATCCCGAAAATATGCTGCTCGGCGACATCGATATCGATCGGCTCACCGAGGGCATTTGGCTGACCGATCAAAAACCCGGTTTCGAGCTCAAAGTCGAGCTTGCGCGATGGGCCGAAAATCGGCGCGTCGGCGTCGGGCAATTTCAATTGACCTTTGGGGCGATGCAGGTTGGTTCCGCTGACCACGACCGAGCTGGCGCGACCGTTATAGCCAATCGGGATATGCAACCAGTTGGGCAGCAAGGCATTGGCCGGATCGCGGAACATCGTGCCGACATTGGTGGCGTGTTCTTTGGACGAATAAAAATCCGTATAACCGGCAATCTCCATGGGCAGATGCAACGTAACTTGATCTTGCTGAAGCAGGGCGCTGGCGCGCAAAGTCGAGTTGTCGCGCAACAGCGGATTGTCGTCGCGCAGTAAGTGACTGACCATCTCACGCGTGGCGCGCCAGGTCGCGTGGCCCAATGCGACAAATTGATTCAAGCTGCCGCTGCGCAATATTTCGGAGGGGACGGGCAGTAAATCGGCGTCGGCCAGTAGCGCCAGATCAAGCACGCTCTCGCCGATGGCGATGCCAGCCCGTGGAGTGGGGTCTGCGCTGGTACTGAAGATGCCAAAAGGCAAATTTTGGATCGGAAAATGGGACTCTGGGGGTGTCGCAATAAAAGACTTCAGTGTGGGGTCGTTGGGGTGCATGAGGAACTCCGTTGTCAGGTAATGTAGACCGATTTGATCGTAGATTTGATTCAAGGCTGGCCGGTGAAATTTTTCTTTAGTCCGTGCCAGCAAGCCAGGTAGTCTTTTTGTAGCAGCGGCGTCTCCAATGCAAAACGCGTCGGATGGATCAGGTAACGGCTCTCAAACATAAACGCCAGCGTATTCTCAATGTGATGCGGCGTCAGGGGCGCGGCGCTGGCTTTCTCGAACGTTGCTGCATCAGGACCATGCCCGCTCATACAATTGTGCAAACTGCCACCGCCCGGGGCGAAGCCTGCGGCCTTGGCATCGTAGGCACCAAGGACCAGCCCCATGTATTCGCTCATCACATTGCGATGAAACCACGGCGGGCGGAAAGTATTTTCGGCCACCATCCAGCGCGGAGGAAAGATCACAAAATCCACATTCGCGGTCCCCGGCGTATCCGACGGCGACGTCAGCACGGTAAAAATCGACGGATCAGGATGGTCGAAGCTGACCGTGTTAATCGTATTAAACCGACTCAGATCGTATTTGTAAGGCGTGTAATTACCATGCCACGCCACCACGTCCAGCGGCGAATGGCCGATTGCCGCCGACCATAAGCGGCCATTAAATTTGGCAACCAACTGAAAGTTACCTTCGCGCTCTTCAAAGGCGGCTACCGGGGCTAAAAAATCCCGTGCGTTAGCCAGACCATTGGAGCCAATCGGCCCCAGTTCGGGCAACGCAAATTGCGCGCCATAATTTTCACAAATATAGCCACGCGCTTCGCCGTCCGGCAGCACCATCTGAAAGCGCACGCCACGCGGAATGACGACTATTTCACCCGGTTTGACATCGAGCACGCCAAACTCGGTGCGTGCCCGCAAACGTCCTTGCTGCGGCACGATTAACAATTCACCATCGGCGTTGTAGAAAAACCGATCCTGCATGGACCGATTGGCGGCATACAAATGGATTGCTATTCCCGTTTGCATCGCCGCATCACCATTTCCGGCTATGGTGATCAACCCGTCGATAAAATCGGTCGCCTGCTCTGAGGCAGGCAGCGGCAACGCGTCCCAGCGCAACTGGTCTGGCGAGGCTGCAACGTCATTAAACGGCCCGCTACGCAACAGCGCATGGTCTTGCAATGCAAAGGTGTGATGCATCGCACCCGGACGAATGCGATATAGCCAGGAGCGACGATTGTGCGCACGCGGGGCGGTGAAAGCGGTGCCGGAGAGTTGCTCCGCATACAAACCGTAGGCGACTTTTTGCGGCGAATTTTGGGTCAATGGCAGCGCACCGGGCAAAGCCTCGGTGGCGAAATCATTGCAGAAACCGGATTGATAGGGGATGTCGTCAGCGTCGCAGTGCGGTAACTCTGGCGTGGTGTTGGACATGTACTGTCTCCTTGAGCATTGATCGATGGGTGCGATTCTGGCTGTTATTTCAGCCGAAATAAAGTGCCTTCGCGCATTATTTTCAAGCTTTTCGTTATTATGCGCTTCGCCCAAATTGCGCAATTTGAAAATAGGGTTGTGGAGTTGCCGATTTGAAAATAAAGAGCGACGCCCTAAGACGTCGCTCTTTATTTTTTCGTGCTTATTAATTACGCCTTTAGGATGCATGCACCTTCGCTAACAACTGCAGATGCGAAAGAGCATGCACGGGCAAAGCGGTCTTATGATTACTCCCATTCATTGTTAAACATTATTATGAAAACAGCCACTATCGATGCCCGCGTCTCCGGCGACCTCAAAGATGTCGTCATTCAACTGTCTGCGCTGTCAGGCCAGTCGGTGTCAGCCATCACGGAACAGACGTTGCTGGCATACATGGCTTGGCGCGTGCCGCAAATGCATGATCTGAAGCAGGCGATTGCAGCGGCTGAGCGCGGCGAATTTGCCTCAGACGATGAGGTCGCTGACTTCTTTGCACGATATGGTGTGTAGTCGTCCAAGTCTGGCATGTCGCCCAACACCACTAAGCCCAGCGTCGTCTCTTTAGAAACTAAACTCCGCACTAGCCCGCAAAGTACGCGGCGCGCCTTGCACCAGGAACCCGTTCCAGCTCCCTAACCAATATTTTTCATTGGCCAGATTATCCAGATTCGCCCGGAAAGTAACATCCTTGCCGCCAACCTTAGTCTTATAACGTGCACCTACATCAAACAGTTGGTAGCTGCCGATGATGTGCGCGTTGTTGCTCTCCAGCGCTTGCTTGCCAACATAGCGCGTGCCGCCCGACAAGGTCAGGCCGGTGACGCCAGGGACTTTATATTCGGCTTGTAAGGCTGCCGTAAAGTTGGCGACATTGTTGGCGCGCTTACCGTCCACTTCCGGGTCGTCACTTTTGTTTTTACTGTTCATCAGTACGGCGCTGGCCATCAAGCCCCAGTCGCGGCCCAGCTCGATCCGACCGGCAATGTCCAGTCCTTGATAGGTCAGTGCGCCGCTCTGCTCAAAAATATTGTTGCTATTGGTGAACTCGAGGCCGCGCTCAATGCGGAACAGCGCTGCCTCGGCAGACCAACCCTGTCCTTCTTTTTTAACGCCGATTTCATATTGTTTGCTTTTCAGGGGGGCAAACGTTTGTTCGTAGTTTTCCGTGCCCAAAGGCGCGACACCACCTTGCTGTAGCGACTCAACGTAGCTGGTGTAGTAAGACACTGACGCCTCCGGTTTCCAGATCATCGCCAGGGTGGGCGACAACGCCGTTTTGTCATAGGTTGTATCGACTACGCCTTTAACGTAGGCGCGCTGGCGAAATTTGCTGTAGCGCAGACCGATGATAGAACTCCATTGCGGCGTCCATTGAATGGTGTCGCTCATGAAGACCCCGATATTGCGGGTGTCCGATCGCTTCAGTACGTGGTCTTTATCTACCGCCAGGCCGGGATTGGGGAAAGAGGTCTGGCGGTTAAAGTTGCCGACACCCAGAAAATCATCGCTGAAATCACCGTTGCCGCGTTCTACCTGTTGCATATCGGCACCAAAGGTCAGGGTATGGCCTATGCTGCCGGTCTGCAATTTTCCAGTGAATAACAGATTGGCCGAATCGCTGTCTTGCGTGCTGTACCAGCGGTAGAGGGTTTCGTTGTAGTTGCCTGAGTTGTCAACCACTCTGAGTGCACTGTCATAGGTGGTACGGGTTTGTCGCATGCTGCGTAAGCCGACGCGCATATCCCAGTCTGGCGCAAAGCTCCATTTCACTTCTGTGCCCACGGTTGCCATCGTGGTTTCGTGGGTGGTGAAATCCTGACTCAGCCGTCGGCTGCCATCGACCGGACCAGGCATTGCCACGTCTTTGGCCAGCGTCAGGGAAAAAATGGAGCCGTGGACTTTGCGCCGTTGATACAAGCCATCGAGCGTCCACACCAGATCCGGCGTGATTTGTACGTCAAAAGCAGCCGATATCGAGTCCCGCTTAATCGGTGCATCCAGATACGTGTCGCCGCCTTCGTGGACGGCATTCACACGCAAGCCATAGCGATCGTTTTCCCCAAACCGTCGGCTGATATCGGCGGCGACTTTATATTGCGATTGGGTGCCATAACTGATCGTCGCGTCCGTGACCGGGGTTTTGGTTGCGCGCTTAGTCTGATAATTAGCGATCCCGCCGGGTGAGCTGAAACCGTACATAAAGCCCGATAAGCCTTTCAGAATTTCAATCTGCTCAAAGTGCTCCAGCGGCAAATCGGTTTGCCACATCACCGCGTTAAGGCCATCTATTTTGAAGCCATTGAGGGTATCCAACGCCAGTCCGCGAATCGCAATCTGCGCGCTTTCTCCTGAAATATTATTGTTGAGCGCCGTGACCGAGGCGTCGCCTTTGAAGGCGTCCGAGATCGAAGTCGCTTGCTGATTGGCGATGTATTCCTTGGTCGCTACGCTGATCGAAAACGGTGTGTCGAGCAATTCTTTGGTGCCTAATGCACCGCTGCTGCCGACGTAGGCGCGATAACTGGGCAAAGCGCTGTTTTCTTTTTCTGCCACCACGTTCACCGCCGGTAATTCTGTTTCTGCGGCATTGGCGTAGAGCGGAGCCGACAAGGTCAGCAACGCGATTGCCAGCGGCGTCATGCGCATTCTCGGGCTGAAAATATGACGATGGATGTGGTTAGTGCGATTACGGTTAAACGGTTTCTGCATTGCATCTGCTCCCTTGTGTTATCAGTTATCGGTCATCAAGATTAAAAAATAGTTAAACAGCAGCATGAAGAGATGGTTGGCCCGATGGCTTAACGGCTTCAATCGGACAACTATTGTCAGAGCGTTGTCTGTGCTTATCGAAAAGCGATTCCAGAATGTCGACCGACCGCACCGCGAGCACAGAGAGCAAGGTGTCGCTTAAGCCGTGGCTTTCCTCGCAACAGCCTTGCAGATAAATGTTGGGTAAAAAGTCCGGCGTGGTGCGCAGGCAGTAATCGCGTTCAACGTCATAGCCGTCGATGTAGTCAGCGATCCCGCCCAATAAGCGCTTGTGATCGTCGCGGCGATAGCCGGTTGCCAGCACAACGGCGTCAAAGCCTGCTGTTTCGGCGTCATCCTCGCTATGGGCGTCTCGCAGTCGGAGTGCTATGGCATCACTTTTCAGATGCACCGCCGTCACCTCTTTTGCGGCTAACACGGCATGGCGTTTGACGCCGCTGACTTGCTGTTGATACAGCAGCATATAAATTTTTTCGATCAAATCGAGATCGACAACCGCGTAGTTGGTGCTACGAAATTTTTCCAGCGTGGCGCGACGTTGTGCCTGCGGTTGCCCATAGATCAAGTCGGTGAATTGCGGACTGAAAATTTCATTCACAAAGGGGCTATCGTCAGATGGCATCAATGCCTCGCCACGAGTAATGAGGGTGACCTCGGCGGTGTCGAAACGGTTCACCAGGTCCATGAATATCTCGGCCCCGCTCTGGCCGCCGCCGATGACAGCAATGCGACGCGGGACGCCCTTGGTCTGTACCAGTGAGGCCATCTTCTCCAGATAATGCGCTGCATGGAATACGCGCGCGTCCGGCAGGCGAAGGGCATGGTCAAAGACCGCCGGGATGTTCGGCACGCCGCCGATGCCAAACACCAGATTGCGCGTTTGGCGGGTATGGGTGCGACCGCTGACATCGACCGAATGGACTTTTAAGCGTGCAATCTTGGCTCCCTCTTTCACCGGTTCGATCTCGATCACTTCTTCGCCGTAACGACAACGCAGGTCGAAATGGCCCGCGGCCCAGCGCAGATAGTCGTTGTACTCAATCCGGGACGGGAAAAAACTCTTCAGATTGATAAAGTCTCTGAGGCGGCCTTTTGTATGCAAATAGTTGATAAACGTAAATTTGCTGGTCGGGTCGCGCAAGGTCGCCAAATCCTTGAGGAAGGAAATCTGCATATCGCTGCCTTCGAGCAGCATGCTGCCGTGCCAGACAAATGCCGGTTTTTTCTCTATATAACAGTGACTGATACCGGCCCCGCCAAAGCGGGTTTGCTCTTCTATGGCTACTGCGATGGCCAAATTCGATGGGCCGAAACCGATGCCGATAAAGTCGTACTCAATGGGGGAAATATGCATATTCAACCTCTTGCCGGGAGTGGGGGCGAGCATGCACGCTTGGCTGCGGTCATCTCGCTGGTACCAAACAGGACGAATGGTTGATGGAAATATTTAGGTTGGGAACTAAGTTGAAAACTGAGCTGGAAACGGCAAGCATTGCCACGTGGAAATAAATGCAGCCTTTGCGCTTGCCAGACAGGCTAGCCGCAGTTTTCAGCGGTCTGTCGGGGAGGGGAGTCTCATATCAAAATTGATATCGAAATTGATATCAAAATGGATATCAATTGCGTTAAAAAAGTGATTGGTCAGGGAGCGCAACAATTTTTACACTAAGACGGCTGTTGAATGGAGGCTGTTGTCGGCTTATTACTGGTTTGGTTCTGTATTATCGATATCAAAACAAGTATTGATTTTGTAAAATAATTCATTTGTTTGGTATCGCTAATATTTGTAATATAGCCATCATCAAGCAATAAAGTCGCTGAAAAACGACGCTGATAAGATGCTGGTCTATGCATAATTGACAGCAGCAATCATTCAATAAGTTGATTAAGTTATAAAAGGCGTTATTCTTCGTCTGTTACAAAACTAGCAATAAACGTCATATAAGTTCGCAGCACCACAATAACTAAATAGTGAAATAACTACAGGAGATGAGTTGTGATGAAAATTAAAGCCACGATGTTGGGATTGATGATTGGTCTGATCGGCGTCGCAGCCGTTGTAACAGAGGCAAGCGCCCAGGACAAGGGAACGGTCGGTATTTCTATGCCGACAAAATCATCGGCGCGCTGGATTGCCGATGGTGACAATATGGTCAAGGTCTTTAAAGAAAAAGGCTACAAGACCGATCTGCAATACGCAGAAGATGACATTCCAAATCAATTGGCGCAGATCGAAAACATGGTTACCAAAGGCGCAAAAGTCCTGGTAATCGCCGCCATTGACGGCACTACGCTATCGGATGTATTGCAAAAAGCGGCTGACAAGGGCGTCAAAGTCATTGCTTACGATCGTCTGATCCGCAACTCGAAAAACGTCAACTACTACGCTACTTTCGATAACTTTCAAGTCGGTGTTTTACAAGCCAGTTACATTGAAAAAGCGCTGGGTCTGAAGAGCGGCAAAGGCCCGTTCAATATCGAATTGTTTGGCGGCTCTGCTGACGATAACAATGCGTTCTTCTTCTACAACGGCGCTATGTCGGTGTTGAAGCCTTATATCGATAGCGGCAAGCTGGTCGTGCGCAGCAAACAGATGGGCATGGAGAAGGTGTCCACGCTACGTTGGGATGGTGCTGTAGCGCAAGCGCGGATGGATAATCTGCTTAGCGCGTACTACACCAATGCCCGTGTTGACGCTGTGTTGTCACCATACGATGGCTTGAGTATCGGTATTCTGTCGTCACTCAAAGGCGTCGGTTACGGTACACCTAAATTGCCTATGCCGATCGTGACCGGACAAGATGCCGAGATCCCTTCGGTAAAATCGATCATCCGCGGCGAGCAAAGCTCAACCGTCTTTAAAGATACGCGTGAGCTGGCTAAAGTAACGGCCGGTATGGTTGATGCAGTGCTGACCAACAAAACTCCGGAAATCAACGATACCAAGACCTACAACAACGGCGTCAAAGTTGTTCCTGCGTTTCTGTTGAAACCGGTCATTGTTGATGTGTCGAACTGGAAGCAAGTATTAGTCACCGGTAGCGGTTATTACACCGAAGCCCAAATCAAGTAATGCATTTGGCAGCCGCAGAATCGGCGCATTCGATTCTGCGGCATTCTGGTGACGATAAGAGGTAAATAGATGGAAACGATCCTTGAAATGCGAGGAATCCAGAAAACATTTCCGGGCGTCAAGGCGCTCGATAATGTCAATCTGAAAGTGCGTAGCGGTGAGATTCACGCCCTCGTTGGCGAAAACGGCGCAGGAAAATCGACCTTAATGAAAGTCTTGAGCGGTGTGTTTCCACATGGTTCATATAGCGGCGAAATTCATTTTGAAGGTCAGGAACGCCAGTTCAAAGGCATTCACGATAGCGAAAAAATCGGCATCATCATCATTCATCAAGAATTAGCTTTAGTCCCCTTATTATCGATTACCGAAAATATTTTTCTCGGTAACGAGCAAGCCACCAACGGTGTCATCGATGCTGCTTTGTCGTACAACAAAGCGCGCGAATTACTCCAAAAAGTCGGCCTCAAAGAATCCCCCGCCACGCTCATCACCAATTTGGGCGTAGGCAAGCAGCAACTGATTGAAATTGCCAAAGCGCTCTCCAAAAAAGTCAAATTGCTGATTTTGGATGAGCCTACCGCCAGCCTGAACGAAAGCGACAGCGATGCACTGCTGGAGCTGTTGTTGGAACTCAAGGCGGAGGGTATTTCTTCGATCCTGATTTCGCACAAACTCAACGAGATTTCCAAAGTCGCCGATTCGATCACGATTTTGCGTGACGGCACCACCGTCGATACGCTCGATTGCCATAAAGAAGTCATTAGCGAAGATCGCATTATTCAGAATATGGTTGGCCGCGAAATGGCGGACCGCTATCCAAAACGCACGCCAGAGATCGGCGAGACCATCTTTGAAGTCAAAGATTGGCGCGTACATCATCCGCTGCACGCTGAGCGCGAAGTGATCAAGGGCGTAAATTTCTACGTCAAAAAAGGCGAAATCGTCGGCATTGCCGGACTCATGGGCGCAGGGCGCACTGAACTGGCGATGAGTATTTTCGGACGGACTTACGGCAAACGGATCAGCGGTAAGGTGTTTTTGCGTGGCAAGGAAATTGACGTCGGCACGGTCCAAAAGGCGATCAATCACGGTATCGCCTATGTCACCGAAGACAGAAAAGGCTACGGCCTGATTCTGGAAGAAGACATCAAGAAAAATATCACCCTGGCCAATCTCGATGGCGTAGCCGACATGATGGTCATCGATGAAGGGCGCGAGTTTAAGGTCGCGACCGAGTATCGCGGCAAGTTGCGTATTCGTTGCGCCAATGTGTTTCAAAAAGTCTTGAATTTGTCCGGCGGCAATCAGCAAAAAGTGGTGCTCAGCAAATGGCTGTTTTCTAATCCGGATGTCTTGATTCTGGATGAACCGACGCGCGGGATTGACGTCGGTGCCAAGTTTGAGATTTATAACATCATCAGCCAGCTAGCGGCTGAGGGCAAATGCATCCTCATGATCTCGTCGGAAATGCCGGAATTGCTCGGCATGTGCGACCGGACTTATGTCATGAACGAAGGCAATTTTGTCGGTGAATTTTTGGCAGGCGATGCCTCACAAGAAAAAATTATGCGTGCAATAGTCAAAAACGCAAAGATTGGAGATAACTAATATGAATCAACCTGTCGCTGCCGCAGAGGCGTCATTACAAGCGCCTGGGGATTACGCCGGTTTCATGAAAAAGAACATGCGCGAATACGGCATGCTGCTGTCGTTGATCGCGATCATGGCGTTCTTCCAGTACATGACCAACGGCACGTTGATGCGTCCCTTGAATCTGACCAATCTGGTGCTGCAAAACAGCTATATCGTCATCATGGCGCTAGGTATGCTGATGGTGATTGTAGCCGGGCATATCGATTTGTCGGTAGGGTCAGTGGTCGGTTTTGTCGGCGCGCTGGCCGCCGTGTTGATGGTCAATC
>NZ_JBRIIQ010000083.1:0-16598 GCF_052976905.1 Glaciimonas sp. GG7
ATCGATGCCTTGGTGAGCCTTTACCCCACCAACTAGCTAATCAGATATCGGCCGCTCTGATAACAAGAGGTTCTTGCGAATCCCCCTCTTTCCCCCGTAGGGCGTATGCGGTATTAGCTAATCTTTCGACTAGTTGTCCCCCATTACCAGGCACGTTCCGATATATTACTCACCCGTTCGCCACTCGTCAGCGGAGCAAGCTCCCTGTTACCGTTCGACTTGCATGTGTAAGGCATGCCGCCAGCGTTCAATCTGAGCCAGGATCAAACTCTTCAGTTTAATCTCTGTTTTGTGGCATTGCTGCCTAGCTGAACTTTTAACAGTCCTGCTATCGCTCACTCAAAATACTGACAGTCTGTTATCCATTGCTGAACAACATCCTATTTTTCTTCTTTTGTGAACATTTAATGTTTTAAGCTATACGCACATGACCGAAGTCATCTGCGCTGCACTTTCATTAAACGCCCACACTTATCGGCTGTTAATTGTTAAAGAACTGACCCTACTTTGCGTTACACCGAAGTGTTCGCAGCACTGACAAAGCGTTTTGTTCGTCAGCAGCAGAGAGATGAGATTATGTGGCGTTTCAAGCTTTGCGTCAACCTCTTTTTAAATCATTTTAATCAACTTTCTGATTAACAATCTAAAACTAAATCAACCTAACTTTCCCACTTAAAACACCCACTTTTACAATCTCGTTCCGCCTCCAATTTCGCACCAAAACCGCTTGCGCCGTTTCGTTTATTTCGCGTCCTTTTCAACAGAGGCCGAACTATAGCAAGACATTTCCGCACTAGCAAGGAATTTTCTTATTATCTTTAAAGATTTTTGAAGACAGGTGATCGCTTCTCTAAAAATGCCTGCATCCCCTCTTTCTGATCTTCGGTAGCGAAGGTACTGTGGAACAACCGGCGCTCAAATTGAATACCTTCAGCCAATGTGGTTTCGTAAGCCCGATTCACCGACTCTTTAATCATCATCACAGCTGGCAGCGACATATTTGCTATAACAGTTGCTGCAGCCAACACCTCGGCCATCAATTGATCCAATGGCACTATCCGCGATACCAAACCAGCCCGCTCTGCTTCAACCGCGTCCATCATGCGTGCAGTTAGACACATATCCATTGCTTTGGCTTTCGATATCGACCGCGGCAGACGCTGTGTTCCACCAGCACCTGGGATAACACCCAGTTTAATTTCTGGCTGACCGAATTTTGCATTGTCTGCCGCGACGATGAAATCACACATCATTGCTAACTCGCACCCACCGCCCAGCGCAAAACCAGCAACCGCTGCAATGACCGGCTTACGAACACGACGAATCTCTTCCCAATTGCGCGTAATGTAATCTCCTTTAAACGCATCCATATAAGAGTAGCCTGCCATAGCGCCAATATCCGCACCCGCAGCAAATGCTTTTTCGCTACCAGTAATGATGATGCAACCAATCTGTTCGTCAGCATCGAACTTCATCAGTGCCTGACCTAACTCGATCATCAATTGATCGTTTAAAGCGTTAAGCGCCTTAGGACGATTCAAGCGAATAACCCCAACTTTTCCTTGCGTTTCAACCAGAATAGCTTCGTATGACATGACGTCTCCTAATTATGATTAGATGATTAATAAGGCTTAATTGTAGTGACACAAGATAACAGATACGATGTTTAAAGTAGTCAGTAAGCGCTAAGAGAAAAACAAGGAATTTATCTACGGCTACTTGGTCTACTATTTTCCGTCGCAAACCATTGATTTAAGTTACTGAAATTTCTATATTTCTTTACTCACAGAAGGGGACGCTATGTTTAAGACCATATTGGTACCAACTGACGGCTCGACATTGTCGGATAAGGCAATTACAGCAGCGATTGAGTTTGCCAAATTTTGCAACGGCAAGGTGATCGGCTTGTCTGTAGCAGAGCCCTATCCATTTTCGCCTATGGCAGAAAGTACTATGGCAGCAGACCCTGGTACTTACGAGGAAAATATGCTGGCGCTAGCGCAGTTACATGTCCAAAAAATTGCCGATGCGGCTAAGGCGGCTGGCGTAGAGTACGAAATACTCACTGCGCAAGCCTTTAATCCTGATGAGGAAATCATTAATGCTGCAGAAAAACATGGATGTGATGTCATTTTCATGGCCTCACATGGTCGGAGCGGACTAAGCAGGCTATTTTTGGGTAGCAAAACACAAAGAGTCCTTGCCCACTCAACCATTCCGGTATTGGTATTACGCTAGTCTACATTCTCATCAGAGTGCGGTTATTCGACGTTACAAGCGCCGAATAACCTCTCAAGAAAAGTGCTCTGTATATAAGTAGAGCCAAAGCGAGCGATCAACGCCCTGCCACGGCAGTTGACTTCGGAAGCAAGACCCACATTGCTCCTTGTTGCTTCATTCTCCCCGCCTTTTCTCCCGCCTCATTACCAAACCCCCAAAATAAATCCGCACGCACAGCACCTTTAATCGCGCCACCGGTATCCTGCGCCACAACTAACTGTTGCAAGGTTTTTGCGCTATTTGGATAGGTTGTCGCCAAAAACACCGGTACACCCAGAGGAATGAAGCTAGGATCGACCGCAATTGAGCGTTGCGGCGTCAATGGCACGCCCTGAGCACCCTTCGGCCCCTGATGCGCCTCAAGGACTGTCTCCTCTTTAAAAAAAACAAAACTCGGATTGGAATTTAATAATTCTTTCTGACGTGATGGATTCGCCGCCAACCATGCTTTAATTCCTTGGGCCGAAGCTTGGGCCAGTGTTAATTCACCCTTGTCGATCAGATACCGGCCAATCGATTTATACGGATAGCCATTTTGATCAGCATAAGCAACCCGTAATATTTCACCATTTGCCATCTGGACTCGCCCAGAACCTTGAACCTGCAGAAAAAAGGCATCTACCGGATCGTCTACCCAGATAATTTCCTTACCATTGAGGCTACCCGTTTTTTCTAGCTCAGCCCGATTCGGATACGGCACGATGCGATTTCCGACTAAACGACCACGTAAACGCAAACCTTTGAGTTCAGGATAAATGCTCGCCAAATCTATCGTCAGCAAATCGTCCGGCGCACGATAAAGTGGCGTTTGATACACGCCACCGCGCTGGCGGGCACCTCGCAACAACGGTTCGTAATATCCAGTGACCAGACCATTTGCGCTGCCATCCGCATTTACTACTTGATAGGGCGTAAAAAAGACTTCGAAGAATGCCCGTACTGCATTTTCATTGCCAGCATCAACCCCACGCGCGATGGTACAAGGCTCCGCCCAGTCAGCTCTTCTCACCATGGTTGAACACGACGTTAGCAAAGCCGGCATTGCTTGCCGCAGATCATCGGTTTTCCAGCCAGGCAACGCTGTGAAAGAACTTGGCCGCAATGTACCTGCTGGGACTTTAATATCCGGCAAGGGAGGGATCGAACTTATGGGAGGTAATTTTTTTTCTGGCGTCGCGGGTGTCGTCAGCGAGGGAGAGGTAGTGCAGGCGGCCAGACTGAGGGCGATAATGAGAGCTGAAACAGGTAGACTAATGCGCTTAAATAACATTGAGGATTCTTTATGTGGTTATTAATACTTGAGGCGACCGTAGCCTTCTTCTTATTTGTATTTATTGTCTGGTGGACTATGTCAGGTCGCAAACCGGATCAGATGCCCCCGCGCAAAGCATCGCCGAACAAGAAAAAAGACAATCAAAGCACTTAGTTGGGGGGGGGGCAAGCAATGCGACCAATCAGGCTTAACAAAAAAATTTAATGCAAAGTTCGCGGCAGGGACAAAACAAATTCGGGGATGCGCGATTCGAACTGCTCGCCATCCTCAGCAACACAGAAAAATTCGCCCAACATCGATCCCTGCGGCGTTGCCAGAGATGTGCCGCTGGTGTATTCGAAACTTTCACCTGGCTGCAACAATGGCTGATGGCCAATTACTCCCAATCCGCGCACTTCTTGCACTTCATTATTGGCGTCGGTAATCACCCAGTGACGCGAAATTAACTGCGCAGCAACCTTGCCGGTATTTTTAATCGTGATTCCATAGGCAAATACATAATGATTGCGATCCGGTTGGGATTGCTCTTCCATATATTGCGTCTTGACAGTGACGGTAAATTCATAAGCAGCCATGCAGATTTCCTCTAATTAAAACAGTAGTGCAGTGACGCATTAAATAGTTGATTGACAACTCGCGCCACCTCTTTTTATCAATCAGATCATTGCACACGAATTTATCAGCCGACGCAAGTACAACCCTGTCCGGAAGCCACTCGCAGAGTAAAATAGCGCATCTTTTATGCATAACCTCCTCTAGCGACTCAATGACTGCCATGCCAAGCCAACCAATATACCGAATTGCCCCGAGTATTCTCTCCGCCGACTTCGCCCGCCTCGGCGAAGAAGTGCGTAACGTTGTCAGCGCCGGGGCCGACATCATCCACTTCGATGTCATGGACAACCATTACGTGCCCAACCTGACCATCGGTCCGCTAGTGTGCGAAGCCATTCGCCCACACGTACAAGTGCCTATCGACGTGCATTTAATGGTCAAGCCGGTCGATCGCATCATTCCCGATTTTGCCAAAGCGGGTGCCAACATCATTACATTCCACCCAGAAGCATCCGAACATCTCGACCGTTCGTTGCAGCTGATCCGCGACAATGGCTGTAAAGCTGGGCTGGTATTCAATCCAGGCACCCCCCTACACTTTCTGGATCATGTGATGGATAAACTCGACATCATCCTGATCATGTCGGTCAATCCAGGCTTTGGCGGCCAGTCCTTTATCCCTGAGGCCCTCAAGAAAATCGCCCTGGTACGTCGGATGATTGACGAATCCGGACGCGACATCATGCTGGAAGTCGATGGCGGCATCAAAATCGACAACATCGCTCAAGCTGCCGCTGCTGGCGCAGATACGTTCGTTGCTGGTTCAGCGATTTTTGGCAAGCCGGATTACAAAGCCGTGATCGATGCAATGCGTGGCGAGCTGACAAAAGTATGACGTTAAGCAGCACCAAGGCGGTCCCATTGATGTTGACCGGGATTGCCGCCGCCATTATTGATCTCGACGGCACAATGCTAGATACGGCGCCAGACTTTCACGTCGCCATCAATCGCATGCGTGCCGATTTTGATTTAACGCCACTGTCTTTACTAACCATAAGCAATTTCGTCGGCAAAGGGTCGGAAAATTTAATTCGCCGCGTATTAAGCGAGGATTACGCGCCAGAGCAGGTCGAGAGCCATTTCGATGCCGCGCTGGTCTCCTACCAAGATCACTATCTCTCCATCAACGGCAATTACGCGACGCTCTATCCCGATGTCATACAAGGACTCCAGCGTATGCAGGCCATGGGCTTGCGACTTGCCTGCGTTACCAACAAACCGATTGCGTTTGCGCTGCCGCTATTAGAAAAAACCGGATTGCGGGATTTTTTTGAACTGGTCTACGGCGGTGACTCCTTTTCAAGAAAAAAACCAGACCCGATGCCGTTTCTCGAAGTTTGCCGACAATTCCATCTAAAACCGATGCAAATAGTTGCCATTGGCGACTCCTCAAACGACGCTCAAGCCGCGCGTGCAGCCGGTTGCCGCGTCTTAAGTGTGCCGTACGGATACAACCACGGTGCGCCTATACAAGACGTCGATTCGGATGGTATAGTGCCAACGCTGCTTTCTGCAGCACATCACATTTCGCTATAAATCAACACGACTTTACTCATATATTGATCAAATGATGTTTCTCACTAAAAAACGTAACGCACCACTAGCCGCCCCTGAGGCCTGGCTCTGGCGACGCTGGCTATCCTGGGCTAAGTAACCCACCTGATCGCCGCTGTCTCGCTTTATTTTTTTAAAGCAAATTAGAGACAACGTTTTTTGCAGTTGACCGTCGCTGTTTTACAATAGCGTTCTGGAGAGAAACATGACCGAACTCGAATTCAAATCGCTAGCCGCACAAGGCTACAATCGCATCCCCCTGATCGCCGAGGCTTTAGCAGATCTGGAAACGCCGTTAACGCTCTATCTAAAACTAGCGCAAACCCAGCAGACCGGGAAAAACACGTTTTTGCTTGAGTCCGTCGTCGGCGGCGAACGCTTTGGGCGCTACTCATTTATCGGCTTGCCGGCATCGACACTTTTACGCAGCTACGGCACACGCATTGAAGTCGTCAAAAATGACGAGATAATCGAGACAAAAGAAGGTAATCCGCTCGACTTCATCGGCGAATTCCAATCACGCTATAAAGTCGCCATACGTCCCGGCATGCCGCGTTTCTGCGGCGGCTTGGCAGGCTACTTCGGCTACGACACCGTACGTCACATTGAAAAACGGCTGGCAAACACAACGCCTAAAGATGATCTGGGACTACCCGATATTCAATTATTGCTGACCGAAGAATTAGCCGTCATCGATAACCTCTCAGGTAAATTATATTTAATCGTCTACACAGACCCGACTCAGCCAGAAGCATTCTCAAAAGGGCGTCAACGCCTCAAAGAGTTGCGTACGATGTTGCGCCGCCCGGCTGACGCCCCCGTCACCTCGGCCTCGGTACGCACCGAGACCATCCGCGAATTCAAAAAAGAGGACTACCTCAAAGCCGTCGGCAAGGCCAAGGAATACGTTATGGCCGGCGATCTGATGCAGGTACAAATCGGCCAGCGTATCAAAAAACCCTACGTCGATTCGCCGCTAATGTTGTACCGCGCATTGCGCTCGCTTAATCCATCGCCGTACATGTATTTTTACAATTTCGGCGACATGCAAATTGTCGGTTCGTCACCAGAAATTTTAGTACGCAACGAACAAATCGCCGCACCCACAGCAACCTCCGAAGGCAAGCGCAAAGTCACCATCCGCCCACTGGCCGGAACGCGCCCACGCGGATCAACCCCTGAGCGCGACGAACAACTCGCCATCGAACTCCTGGCCGATCCAAAAGAAATTGCCGAGCACGTCATGCTGATCGATCTGGCGCGTAACGACATCGGCCGCATTGCCGACATCGGCAGCGTCAAAGTCACTGACCAGATGGTCATCGAAAAATATTCGCACGTGCAACACATCGTCTCCAACGTCGAAGGCACACTCAAATCTGGCTTATCGAATCTGGACGTCTTGAAAGCAACTTTCCCTGCCGGAACCCTTTCAGGTGCACCAAAAGTACGGGCAATGGAAGTCATCGACGAACTAGAACTCACCAAACGCGGCATTTACGGCGGAGCCTGCGGCTACCTGTCGTTCGGCGGCGAAATGGATGTCGCCATCGCCATTCGTACCGGCGTGATTAAAGACGGCATGCTCTACGTACAAGCCGCCGCCGGTATCGTCGCCGACTCGGTCCCTGAGACCGAATGGGAAGAAACCGAAAACAAAGCCCGCGCAGTATTACGCGCAGCCGAACAAGTGCAAGATGGCCTGGATGGAGAAATCTGATGCTGCTAATGATCGATAACTATGATTCCTTCACCTACAACCTGGTGCAATACTTCGGTGAGCTTGGTGAAGATGTACGCACTTTCCGCAACGATGAAATTACGCTAGACGAAATTGCTACGCTCAATCCAGAACGGATTTGCATCTCACCCGGCCCTTGCAGTCCAAAAGAGGCCGGTATTTGCGTCGAACTGCTGCGCAAGTTAGGCGGGACCTTGCCTATTCTCGGCGTCTGTCTCGGGCATCAGGCAATCGGCGAAGCCTTTGGCGGCAAAGTCGTGCGTGCGCAACAAGTCATGCACGGCAAAACCTCGCCCATTCATCACACTGGCGTCGGTGTCTTCAAAGACTTACCGAATCCATTCACTGTAATTCGCTATCACTCGCTCGCTATCGAACGCGCATCTTTACCGGATTGTCTGGAAATCACTGCATGGACCGATGATGGTGAAATCATGGGCGTGCGCCACAAGACGCTAGATATCGAAGGTGTGCAATTTCATCCTGAATCCATATTGTCCGAACACGGTCACGCCTTGCTTAAAAACTTTTTGCAGCGTTAGTGAGTTGTAGCTTAAACGGTTTAAATAAAACCGATTAACGCTACTAATCCGGAGTTTGATTTAAGAATACGATGGCATTGAGCTGACCGGCTCAATGCCATCGTGCAGTTTCAAGAGGAGCCTATGCCGATTACCGAACAAGAAGCGCTCTTGCGCTGTATTGAGCACCGTGAGATTTTTCACGATGAGATGTTGCATCTGTTCCGTAAAATCATGAAAGGCGAAATGTCGCCGATCATGATTGCGGCATTGACGATGGGCCTGCGCGCAAAGAAAGAAACCATCGGCGAAATTGCCGCCGCTGCGCAAGTCATGCGCGAATTTGCCACTCCGGTTCCCACAACAAATACCGACAATCTGCTCGATATCGTCGGCACTGGCGGGGACGGTGCGCAAACATTTAATATTTCCACCGCAACCATGTTCGTCGCCGCTGCCGCAGGTGCACGGATTGCAAAACATGGCGGTCGTAGCGTGTCGTCATCGTCGGGAAGCGCCGATGTCCTGGAGTCTTTGGGGGTCAACATCAATCTGACGCCGGAGCAAGTTTCGCGATCGATCGACCAAACCGGCATCGGTTTCATGTTCGCACCGAACCACCATGCGGCGATGAAATATGCCGCACCGGTGCGCAAAGAACTTGGCGTACGCACTATTTTCAACATTCTCGGCCCACTCACCAATCCCGCCGGTGCACCCAATATCCTCATGGGCGTATTTCACCCTGATCTGGTCGGGATACAAGTACGCGTATTGCAACGCCTTGGCGCACAACGCGCTGTCGTCGTCTGGGGTCGCGACAACATGGATGAAGTCTCACTCGGCGCAGCAACGCTGGTCGGTGAACTCATCAATGGCGAAATCCGTGAATACGAAATCCATCCCGAAGATTTCGGCATGCCGATGATCGCCAGCCGTAATTTAAAAGTGGCCAATTCGCAGGAATCAAAAGAAAAGATTTTCGAAGCGCTGGATAACGTCCCCGGCCCTGCCCGCGATATCGTCGCCCTCAACGCAGGTACGGCACTTTATGCTGCTGGCGTCACAAGCTCGATCGCCGATGGCCTGATCAAGGCGCGGGAAGTGATGGCCAATGGTGCAGCACGTCTCAAGCTGGAACAGTTTATTCACACCACACAAGCACTGGGTGCGTCTGGTTCAAACATATAAACATGACGTGCAAGATGAGAAAGATGTGGGCTTATAACACCACTGGAACAGGCGTCAGAAACACGAAAGGAACACCACTATGTCCGATATTCTGAATAAAATTCTCGACGTCAAAGCCGATGAAATCGCTGCCGCAAAAAGGCATCGCGACCTTGGCAGCTTGCGCCGTGAAGTCGAAACCGATCTCGAGACCCGCGATAATTTACGCCATTTTGAAGCGTCTCTGCGCGCTAAAATGGATGCCGGTCACGCTGGCGTCATCGCGGAAATCAAAAAAGCCTCACCGTCGAAAGGCGTGATACGCGCTGATTTTCATCCTGCGAATATCGCCATTAACTACGCTGCACACGGCGCGGCTTGTTTGTCTGTATTGACCGATGAAAAATTCTTTCAAGGTTCGCCGGCTTACATGCAGCAAGCACGCGCTGCTTGCACGCTCCCCGTGCTACGCAAAGATTTCATGATCGACCCGTATCAAATTTATCAGGCGCGTCACTGGGGAGCCGATGCTATTTTATTGATCGTGGCGGCTCTCGATCATGGCTTGATGGCAGAGTTGGAAGCACTAGCGCTGGAGCTTGGCATGAGCGTCTTGGTCGAAGTCCACAATGACGCAGAACTGACTGCTGCACTCAAATTGAAAACAGCACTTTTGGGCATCAATAATCGCAATCTGCGCACATTTGAAACTTCACTGGATAACACACTGATATTGTTGCCGCGCATTCCATCCGACAAGCTGGTCGTGACTGAATCCGGCATTCAAACAGTCGATGACGTCAAGCGCATGCGTGACGCCAATGTTCACGCATTTTTAGTCGGTGAGACATTTATGCGCGCGCCGGAGCCTGGCATTGAACTTGCCCGTTTGTTTAACGCATAAAGACGCAATTTTAAGGCGGTAAAAACTACCAATCAGCAAGTTTTACCGCCCACTCACTTCAAGCAATTTTCACCATGAATAACACCTTCTCACCTACTTATCATCGACTTGCTCTGGTATTACGGTCCAAAGGTCCACGCTTAAACCGGTAACCTTATGTAGAGCAACAGGCCTTTTTAAATTTAAATTGGAGAACCTCTTGCATAACGATTTCGAATGGCCTATCCCCCCTCACTTCACGTTGACCGTATCGCCGGCACTCAGTGAAAAAATACCGTGCATTATTAAACTAGATAATGGACATCAAAAAGTCGGCAATCTGATACGTTTTGACAAAGATGCATCTATCCTCGATTTTCATCCTGACCGTGCAACCGATAGCACGCGTATCGCATTTTCCAGCTTCAAAAGTCTCCACCTGACCCATCCCATAGAACTAAAAAGAATAGCGCTGCCGTTAGCAGCAGGTTTACACGAAACTGCCGCCCCCTCCCTCAAACAAAAATGCATTATTTCCTTCAAAGATGGCGAGCGCTTAATCTCTGAAACGATCGGTTTCGTTTATCAGGAAATGGGGCTTTTTCTATTTCTTGTTGGCGCAGGCAATACCGTCCTGCGCTGCTTTATTCCTGCTGCCTCCATTGCCAATTATCAAATTGGCGACAAACTCGGGGAAATATTAATAGACAAGAAAATCGTATCTGCGGATGCGATCAATACCGGCCTCAAAAAACAAACCGAACTGCGCGCATCCAAACTTGGCGACTATCTGCAACTAGAACATCTTGTCACTGAACAGCAAGTTGAAGCGGCACTCCAAAGACAAAAATCAATGCCAACGCTTCGGCTTGGCGCAGCATTGATTCAAGAGAGTTTAATCACCCAGGAACAATTGCTGGAAGCTCTCCAGCTTCAAATAGCTGACCGGAAACTACACTTAGGCGACATTTTGTGCGACATGGGTGTCGTCAACAAGGAAAGCATTCAACGGATATTGGTACAGAAGTTAGGCATTCCTTTTGTTACTTTACTTAAATTCCAGTTTGACCTGAATCTGATTAAATTTGTCCCCGGCGATCTTGTCCGTAAATACAATGTCATGCCGCTGTACCGCGCCCAATCTCGCATGGTGGTCGCCATGGAAGATCCTTTATCGACAGATGCCTTGCAGGCGCTAGCGGTATACACCAAACACACGATTGATCCTGTTATGGCTTCCGAGGCCGACCTGACCTCAGTTATTACGCGCTTTTATGGCTCGCAAGGTGAACGTCAGGATATTGCCGATCTAGTCTCTAAACTCGATGACAACAACGGCATCGCAACGATGCTCATTCCAGATGACGTGATTACCGATTCTGACAATACGATGGTCCGACTGGTCAATAAGATCATTCTTGATGCGTATGAACAAGGGGCCTCCGACATCCATATTGAAACCATGAAAGGCAACGAGCCTACACGAGTGCGGTTTCGCAAAGATGGCGGCATGGTGGACTACTCCAACATCCCGGCAAACTTCCGCAACGCATTGGTTTCTCGCCTGAAAATCATGAGCCGACTCGACATTTCAGAGAAGCGGCGCTCGCAAGATGGAAAAATGAATTTTGAGCAGTTTGGCCCCGCTAAAATCGAACTTCGCGTCGTCACCATGCCCACCACGGAAGGTCTTGAAGACATCGTCCTGCGCATCCTTTCTGCACCCAAAGCATTGACGTTAGATGCACTGGGGCTGTCACCACTAGTGCTGGCAGGGCTCCAAAAACTCGCACTCAAACCGCATGGTCTTTTATTCGTTTGCGGCCCGACCGGCTCCGGCAAGACAACCACGCTGCACTCGCTACTCAGTTACATCAATACGCCCGAGCGAAAAATTTGGACGGTCGAAGACCCGATCGAAATTACCCAAAAAGGTCTGCGGCAAGTACAAGTCCACGCAAAAATCGACTGGACCTTTGCGTCCATATTACGCAGCTTTTTACGTGCCGATCCTGACGTCATCATGGTAGGAGAAACCCGAGATCCCGAAACAGCGCGGACCGTCATCGAAGCATCCCTGACAGGTCATTTGGTGTTTTCAACCATGCATACCAACAGCGCAGTAGAAAGTGTTGTTCGACTATTAGATCTTGGACTAGATCCATTCAATTTCGCCGATGCATTACTAGGTGTCGTTGGGCAACGACTCACACGTAAATTGTGCACCGCTTGCTGCCAGCCTTATGTCGCAACTGATGAACAAATTGATACGCTTGCCGTCGAATATTGCTTCAACAATTCGCTTGAACCGACTGAGATCATTGCCGACTGGCGCAAACGCTATCAGCGCGAAGACAACACGCTGATACTGCGTAGGGCGGTTGGTTGCGAGAAGTGTGACAAGAGCGGTTACAAAGGCAGATTAGGGGTGCATGAATTGCTACTGAACTCCGCTGCCATCAAGAAAAAGATGCATGCAAAAGCCAATGTCCCCGAGATTTTGGAAACGGCTATCGGTGAGGGTATGCGTACGTTGAGGCAGGATGGAATAGATAAGATTTTTCAGGGCTTAACCGATTGGGAGCAAATAAAAATGCTCTGAGGATGGGCGCTTCGAAGGATCAAGATGAGGGTGTATTCAATGCGCTGAGCGACGGATCAAATAACGATCTGTTGCTCAGCTATTTTTTTAATGAAGTCGTTCTTACTAACGCAATCACTAAAGATTATCGGCGCAATGATCGCCCTTAACCCTTCAGCATTGTCGAAGACAATCATCCTTTGTAAATTATTCCAGCATCAGAATGGCGTTGATCAAAAATTTTCGACAACGGAGCAGTTTTGTAAGCCTCACAAATACAAACCCCGCATAGGTGTTTGCAGCTTCATATTTGAATTAAAGAGTCTTTAGACTCTGTTTGGTGCACCACAAAAGCAAATGCCTCCGGTGGAGTCCACGGGAGGCATTGTAAATATTGGTGCTGACTGCAGGACTTGAACCCGCCACCCCCTGATTACAAGTTAGCAACTATTATAGTAAGTCTTTGATATTTAAGGAAAATCTACCGTAAGCTGAAGTAATCAAAAAGAGTTTAGAATCAGTAGCTTAGCGTAATCTGGCGGAAGCAAGAAAAACGGATGGATGTACTGCAATCGTACTGAATTTGAAATTGCCGCCGCCGAGTTTGAAGGTGATTTATACAAATGGTAGATATGAGATCGGTGTTGTGCCTACGCAACATTTTGAAAGCACTTCTGCATATTCACCGCAAATATCATCCTAAAACGTCCATCACGTCAAACTCCATTTTAGGACGTTAGTGGTACAAATACCCTTCGGATTTGCATTGATGGATATGATCCCAGCCCCATCCGCACGACCAGTAATGATCGAAATACCGAGGCTATTCTGGTACGACCTCACTTACGAAATTCGATTAATCGTAACCGATTACAAAAGTTGAAGCTTTATGTTCCCGACCAGTAGACATCAAGCATTTGTTTGCTACAGTGCCCGCTTAGCCTCGGACATTTTTTGTTTTAAGGCCGCTCTTAGGCTACTGAAGAATAAGTACTCCGATCGGTAAATAGATAATAAAGTATCTATTAAACCTTTGATTTTAAGTGCATTTAATTGATTTTAAAATTTATTATCTTCGGTGCCAAAGAACAAAATCAGCCACTCACATTAACTTGCGGCAAGTTGGTAAAACGTGAGAAATGAAGATTTTTTCGAGCCTGAAATACGATGCCCTTGGGGGCATGCTTACGCAGAGGTCGCACCAAGAGCTTGCTATAGCGAATAGTACTTCCTGTTGATCGATGGGTCAAAGAGCTGGCGAGCGCTTGCACCAGCGATAAGCCCGGCTATATTACACCTTATCAACTTAATGCTCACCTACGCCCCCACCCCCAAGTTGAGCCGTTCACCATCTAATTGGCTAATCCGGATGCCCGTCCGCCGACGGAGTAGCATTGGAGTCGGAATGCTAAAAGGGACATGTCCCTAGGACTTCCTAGGCCTTAATCATGACCTTGAACCCATTTTTTCCAAACGACACCTCTACGGATTGGCCAATTATGCGGGTAAAGCCATTGCTTCTACGTGCGAAGATTGAATACCCCAAATTCAATGAGGTTGGAGAAGTTGTTCGCCGCAGCAGCAGCGCTTATAACACCCTGTCACCTCCTCTAAATGGCAATGCGTCAAAAGAAGCAAACAACTATCCCGGTAAAGACAAGCAGCAATGCAGACGTTGGGGCATCCATCTCCAATCGGCGTGTGATCCCATTTCCGTCAACCCCAGGCAATACGTGTTATTAAAACAATACTTGGCAGCTCCGTCACGGCAGTTTGGAGTTCATCATTGCAGTCACCCAAGCGTCCGAAGCATCAGGCGAGAAGTCGACGGTATTGCAACTATATGTTTTCCTACGTGCCTAACTTTGGTAACCTGTGCGAGAATAAAGCCATGACAAAAGCAAAAGTCCCGGTCCTGAAGTCGAAGCCTTCCAAGGTGGCGGTAGCCCGGAAGGTAACACCAGTCGCCACGAAGAAAGGCATAAAGATCGTGAAAAATACGATAGCTTCGGTGCCCCTCTACAGCACTGTTAGCTACAATGCCTTGGTGAAACGTATTGCAAAGGACTTCGGAGTAAAAGTGGGATCTGTTTCCCCACCGGCAAAAAATCCCTATTCGATGGCTTCGCCTAAGGCTGGCAAAGTACTGCGAGATGCCGGTATCATTACAAAAACTGGCAAGCTTGCCACCCGTTTTAAGTGACTGCTGGCCACCTCCTTCTTGCCTACCACGGCTGTGACGTTACCATTCGCGACGATCTAGTAGCCGGTCGGCTGCCACAGCTTAGTCGCAGTAATAATAAGTACGACTGGCTAGGCCCAGGAGCCTATTTCTTCGAAGGCGACTACAAGCGAGCACTCATGTTCGCAAACGCGTCCGTGACGAATCCAGAGAGGCGTTATACAGCGAAGCCAATTGCGACTCCCGCAGTCGTTGGCGTCATCTTACGAGTGCAGCGCTGGTTAGACATGACAATACAGGACGGGATTGAGGAGTTCGTCCTGGCATTGAACATAATGGTCCAGCAATTCGAGACCGAAAAAAAGAAGTTACCAAAGAACGTTGCTGCCGCGCACGACGACGCGGACGTATTGCTACGAGGCCTAGACAACGCGGTTTTCACCTTCCTACATAAGACTCGAGAGGAAATGCAGCTTCCCGCTTTTCAAGTGGTTCGTGCTGCGTTTCCTCAAGGAGCGGAGATCGCACCGACATCTGGGTTCCGCCAAACGTCGCACATACAGCTTGCGCTCCGCGACACCAGTTGCGTAGCTGGATGGTTTCTCCCCCCAGGGGCTCAGTTGCTGACGGAGGCTGAGTATCAAGAGAAGTCAACGCTACTCGCTGAGGCAAAAGCGACATACGCCAAGCCACGTGTGCGGAGCAGTGCCTCTGGATGATTCCTTACTGCCCTCCACATGATGACCGGTTTTGGTTGAACTTAACCCATACAACATGTGCGATACCCCGAACTTAATCGCGATTTTTATGGACTTTGCAAAGCACGCCCGCGATAAAGGACATGCAAGGCGCCCCAAGCTGGTAATTGTTTCATTTTTGGGTTCGCGCATGCGGCCGAGCCACATATGACTAGTTTGACAATACCTATATTGGGTATTAATATGCCCATTATGGGTATTTACGCAGACGCACTATTTACGAAGACGCAACAGCGAGTGCTAGCAGTTTTATTTGGCCAGGCACAGCGGTCGTTTTACGCTAACGAAATTATTGGGTTAGCGGCAACAGGTTCTGGTGCCGTGCAGCGCGAGCTAGCGCGGCTGGAAGCTTCGGCCCTAGTGACCGTGCGGCGAGTAGGAAATCAAAAGCATTACCAGGCAAACCAAGAAGCACCAATATTTGAAGAGCTACGCGGTATTGTTGTGAAAACGTTCGGTGTGTCTGACATCTTGCGCGCATCGCTTCACTCCCTGTGGCCGCTGATAGATATGGCATTTATCTACGGTTCGATGGCCAAGGGCACCGAACATGCAGGCAGTGACGTAGATTTAATGGTGATTGGAGCAGTGTCTTCGAATGCGGAATTACTTGAAGCGTTATTCCCAGCTCAGGTGCAGCTGGGTCGCTTGGTGAATCCGACGTTTTACTCAGCCAACGAATTTGCCCAACGCGTGCGCGATAGCGGCTCATTCATCGCCCGCGTGCTGGAGCAGCCTAAAATTTTTGTCAAAGGATCCGAATATGACATTACCCGACTTGGCAGCGCGGACTAATTTAGCGCGCATCAGCAAGCTCAAGACGAAATCGCCTGATACACAATACTTTGTTTGCAGATGACACTCCAGGCCAAAACATTGCTATGTGCCGCCATAGTCAGAGAGCATCGCAACGTTTCCAACATGGTGGGCCACCTTGTCCTTAATTACTGCGAAACCAGAGGAATTTCGGATGACGAGTAGCCTAAACAACAACAACAACAACAACAACAACAACAACAACAACAACAACAACAACAACA
>NZ_JBRIIQ010000084.1:0-16584 GCF_052976905.1 Glaciimonas sp. GG7
TCACAAGCACGGACTCCGCCTCGGAATGGTCGATTGCGTTGTTCACCATTTCAGTGACGCCGTGATGCCAGATTCTCCTGACATTTTCAGCTAAGTCGGCCACAACGGGGGCGCACTGATCGCGCCACACGGTATCTTCAGAAAGCCCGGCGCGGACATACGAATGTTGCTGCGTCACGGTATTGACCAGATGGTAGGACGTTCCCCGGCCAGCGCCGGTTGATTCGATGATCCCATTTTTCTTCAGACGTGCTAGCCACGTGCTTGCGGATTGTCTGGACATGTTGCATTTTTCAGCAAGACGTAGCGCGACATTCTTATCGCTTTGATCGATCAGTCGGCAAATTAAGATGAGATCTGGAGTTTTCATGACATGGATTGTCGTCTGAACGCCAACTATCCGTCAAGAAAATTAATAATAATTGTAAAGTTATTTGATGAAATCATCACTTATAACCATGAAAAAATACATTCATATTTTATTTTTTGACAATCATTGGCGACACGAAAATCCTCTGCCGCACCTGCGCAGCAGCGTCTTGCGCCGCTAAACGGCTGGCAAATGGCCCTGCATACACGCGATAAACGCCCCCTGCGACTACCTTGTCCAATGCGCTGACGACGCCGGTCAGCTCCTGCAACAATCGCTGTCGCGTTGCCTCGGCATTGGCCTCACTGGTGAAGGCACCTAACTGCAAGTAATAGCCTGGCGCTGAAGGATATCCTTGATTGTCTGCCGCCAATGCGTCTATAGCGTCGCCGGGACGACTGACCGGGCTATCTGAGTCAGGCGCTCCGGCAAAGCTTTCTGAGGCAGGCGCAAGCGCTGGCGATGCGCCTGCCTGTTTGCGTATGGCGAGAATATCGGCTGGCAGCAAGCGTTCAACCTCTAGCTGACCGCTGCCAGTTCCCAGATAACCTAACCGGAGTGCTGCGGTGTAGGACAGATCAATAATGCGGGTGGAATGAAACGGCCCACGATCGTTGATGCGCACGATGACTTGTTTGCCGGTTTTCAGATTGGTCACGCGGGCGTAGGACGGAATCGGCAAGGTTGGATGCGCGGCCGTCATTTTGTACATATCGTACGGCTCGCCTGAAGAGGTACGTTTTTTATGGAATTTTTTGCCATACCAAGTCCCCATGCCACGTTGGACGAACGGTTGATCGTCGATCAATGGCGTATAGGTTTTGCCGAATACGACGTAGGGTTTATTGCCGGTGCGTGAATAGGGTTCAATCTCCGGCACGGCATCGGCAACATTTTCTAACCCGTCCGGGATGTCGTCCCCGGGACCGTCGTCCTTGTAATAGCCGCCGCGACCAGAACCGGCCTTTGGTAATACGGGTATGGATGGGGTGGCCTTCGTCGCCGACGGCGGTGGCGGCGAGCGCGTATCCGTGGCTGGCGGGGCGGTGCTGCACCCGGCCAAGATGAGCAGCGCAGCCAATGCGCTCCAGCTAATGGTGCGGTAATAATTGCGGTGGCGTAATGACATAGGCGCTTTCCTGATTTGATGAGACAAATGTCGCCGTCATTAAAACGGCGGGGGCCAATTATGTTGATGTCTCCACGCCACTGCGACAACACTTACCGAATGAAACATTCAAAACATCCTCAAGTCTGAATCAACTTGCGATGCCGCTGGATGCTCATCAATATCCCAGCTCCCAGCCCCAGCGTGACCAATGCCGTCCCGCCATAGCTCATAAAGGGTAGCGGCACGCCGACGACTGGCAAAATGCCACTGACCATGCCCATATTGACGAAGGCATACGTAAAGAAAATCATCGTGATGGCCCCTGCCAGCAAGCGCGTGAACATGGTCGGCGCGTTGGCGGCGATCATCAAACCACGGCCGATGAGCAAGACATAGAGGAATAACAAAATGCCATTCCCGATCAGACCGAACTCTTCTGAGAACACGGCAAAGATGAAATCGGTGGTGCGTTCTGGAATAAATTCGAGATGAGACTGCGTACCTTTGAGCCAGCCCTTACCGAAGATGCCGCCGGAACCGACCGCAATGGTCGACTGAATGATGTGGAAGCCTTTGCCCAGCGGGTCCGATGTCGGGTCGATCAACATCATGACGCGCTGGCGTTGATAGTCATGCAGCACAGTCCAGACGAGCGGCAAACTGACAGCGACAGCGATAACTAGTCCGGCCAAAATGCGCCAGGATAAACCGGCCAGAAAGATGACATAAAATCCGGCAGCCAGTACCAGCGTGCCAGTGCCTAAATCCGGTTGCCGGATAATCAGCCCGACAGGAAGCACCAGTAAGAGTGCGGCAACGGCGTAATCGCGCCAGGTAATCATGCCTTCGCGCTTCTGGAAATACCACGCCAGCATTAATGGCATGGCGATTTTCATAATTTCCGACGGTTGGATCACTATCCCTACATTGATCCAGCGACGCGCGCCTTTTTTGACCATGCCAAACATTGCTACAGCAATGAGCAGCATCACACCGAAGGTATAGATCGGCACGGCAAAGCGCATCAAGGTTTGCGGCGGGATGCTGGCGGCAACCCACATGACGACGAAGGCCACGAGAATATTGCGCAATTGATCCTCAACCCGTCCAGGGAAGTCAATCCCGGCGGAGTACAGGGTCACAATGCCGACCGCCAAAATGAGAAAAATAATCAGCGACAGTGCGCCATCAAAAATCGCGATGTGCGATTTAATTTGATGCCACCAGGAATGTTTGGGGGAGAAATTCATTGTTCAGTTCTCATTCATCATTCCCGATTACCCGCTGTTTCTGCGCCCGGTTTATAGGTCGGATCGTCATCATTGGCATCGTCAGCAGAGGGTTCATCCAATGGCGGCATACTCACGCCAGGCTTGTCTTTTTCACCAGGGCGCTTGCCGAGCAAATAATAATCCAGCGCCTTGCGGACGATGGGTGCAGCGGCTGCGGCCCCGAAACCACCGTTTTCAACGATCACGGCGATGGCGATGGTCGGTTTATCGGCGGGGGCAAAAGCGGTGTACAAGGCATGATCGCGAAAGCGTTCGCCGACGGTACGGGCGTTGTATTTTTCATTTTGCTTGATGGTAAACACCTGTGCGGTTCCCGTCTTGCCACCGGACTCATAACCGGCACCGGCAAACACCCGCGCAGCCGTTCCAGAGTGGGTCACGCCGACCATGGCATTTTTGATGACATCGATATTTTCTTGCTTTAAGGGAATACGAAAACTTTCTTTTGGCACGGTCACGGTGCGCACATGCGTGAGGCTGTTTTCAATAATTTTCACTAAATGCGGCTTCATGACGATGCCGTTATTGACCAGCGTGGCCGTCGCGTGCGCGATTTGCAGTGGCGTGAATGCATTAAAACCTTGACCAATACCGAGAGAAATCGTGTCGCCACCCTGCCATTTCTGACGCGCAGCAGTTTTGTAGGCGGCGCGCTTCCATGCGGTCGACGGCAGCAAGCCACTGCGTTCATGTTCGAGATCAATACCCGTAATCTGACCGAAGCCAAACGGTTTCATGAAGTCATGAATGGCGTCGACGCCTAAGTCATTGGCCAACATGTAGAAATAGGTATCGCAGGATTCGACGATGGCTTTGTACATATTGACGATGCCATGACCGCCTACTTTGTCATCGCGGAAACGGTGTCCGCCGAGCATAAAAAAGCCTTGGTCTCGAATCGATTGCTCCGGCGTGCGCTTACCCAGCTCTAGTGCGGCCAGGGCCATGAATGGCTTATAGGTGGAGCCCGGTGGATAAGCACCATTCATGGGCCGATTAATCAATGGATGGTCGGGTGAGTTGAGCAATTCGTCCCAACTTTGTTGATCAATGCCATCAACAAACAGATTCAAATCGTAGCTGGGTTGCGATACATAGGCCAGAATATCGCCGGTTGCCGGATCGATGGCAACCAAGGCGCCGCGACGATCTCCGAATGCTTCCTGAATGACTTTCTGCAATTCGATATCAATGGAAAGAATCAGATTGTTGCCGGGGATAGCGGAGGTACGCGATAAGGTGCGCACCGCACGGCCGCTGGCGGAGACTTCGATTTCCTCGTAACCGGTGGTGCCGTGTAGTTGACTTTCATAACTTTTTTCGAGGCCTTCCTTGCCGATGTAATCGGTGCCTTTGTAATTAGCGGACTCTTCACGCTCATCAAGGCCTTCGACGTCTTTTTGGCTGATGCGACCGATGTAGCCGATCACATGGGCGGCAACGTCGCCTAACGGGTATTCGCGGAACAAACGGGCTTGCACGTCTACGCCGGGAAAGCGATACCGCTGCACAGTAAATTTGGCGACTTCTTCGTCCGTCAGACGGGTGCGGATCGGCAGGCTGGCGAAACTTTTGGAGTCGTCCATGAGCTTCTTGAAACGCCGTCTGTCTTTGGGGCTAATCTCTATCAATTGGGCTAAATCATTGATCACATCTTCGAGCTTGCCATTAATTTTGGAGCGGGTGATTTCGAGTGTATAGGCGGAATAATTGCGAGCCAGTACGACGCCGTTGCGGTCCAGAATTAACCCGCGATTCGGGACTACAGGAACTAAGGAAATCCGGTTTTCTTCAGCTTGTGCGGCATAGGCTGTGTGACGCACGACTTGCAGCCATACGAAACGCGCCACCAACAACAAAAAACAAAACAAAACAAACAGGACCGCGGCAGTAATGCGGACCCGGAAATTGTGTAGTTCGCGTTCAGTATTCTTAAATTCGGTCATGGAATATGCGCCTTTAATGACTGGCGCAGAGGGTAATCGGGCCAGCGCTAAAGCCAACCCTCAGGGTTAAGTAGCATCAGATCGGACGATTATCATCACGATTAATGGCACGCCGTTGTGGTGCCAATAACAACCAGCTCAGTAGCGGCCATAGCAGCATGCTGACGAAGCTTTCAGTGAAATACAACCAGCCGGGAAACTTGCCGCTAATAATGAGCCGCAATACCAACTGCACCGCTTGCGTGAGCAATAACAACGGCAAGATATGAAGGGCCTGACCTAGCGGCGAAAACCACAAAACGCGCCGATGGATCATGATTGCGAAGTACGAAAGAAGGGTGTACGCCAAGGCATTTTGGCCTAGCAAAGTGGCGCTGTGCACATCTGCCAGCAAGCCCATGCAAAAGGCAATCACGATGCCGATTTTGCGCGGCTGATGAATGCTCCAGAATATCAGGACCAATGCGACAAAATCCGGCACAGCGGGCCATTGACCCCAAGGCATGAGATTGAAAAAGAATGCCAGCAACAATGTCAGCGCGATAAAAAGCGAATTGGCTGGCAATAAAATATAGTGCGGGCGGTTCATCGACCACGCTCCTGCAGATTGTTGGTTTTGGCGTCTTTGGCAACATTGCTCACTGCTGCTTTTGCGGCATTCTTTGCGGCGTCTTTATTGGCCTGGATATCAGCTTCTTTTGCCGCTTCTTGCGCTTTTTCTCTCGGGCTATCGGACAACCGCCGTTTGCTCAAGGTGTCCACTTTACCGTTACTTGGTTTAATGACTTCGTCAGGACGTGGCGCAGGATGCGGATCCACCAGCAAGATCAGCAACTGCTTATGGCGGTCGATACCTGCGGCCGGTTCACAAACGATATGCGCGAAGGCGTCGGCGGATTTATTTTCCACCAGCACCACTTTCGCAACCGCGAGACCCGGTGGATACACTCCATCGATGCCGGAAGTAACGAGGACATCGTCTTTTTTGATATCCGCATTAGCAGCCATGAAACGCAAGTCCAGGAACCCGGACTGGCCGCGACCATAGGCGACACTGCGCAAACCATTGCGCAGCACTTGCACCGGAATCGCCTGATCCTTGTCGGTCAGCAACGTCACTTCGGAAGTAAAAGGAAACACGCGCGTGACCTGGCCGACAATCCCGGCGTCGTCGATCACGGGCTGGCCGGTCTGAACGCCTTGTTGCGCACCGCGATCCATGACGACTTTGCGCGTAAACGGGTCACGTGCATCGTAGAGGATTTCGCTCATCACCGATTTGACCGGCAATTGTTGTTGCGCGCCAAGTAACTTGCGTAGCTGGACGTTTTCTGCGGCGAGCAGTTGCGCTTGTTGGAGTTGCTGCGCACGTGCTACTTGTTCGTGACGTAACTCCCGGTTTTCTTTTTCCACTGAAGAAAGGGTCGCGAAATAGTCAACCATCTGATAAGCCGCATCCCGCGGCATCAAGGCCAGCGCTTGCATGGGGTACAACACCGTACCGACGGCTTGTCGCAGGAATATGAGCGCATGCAGACGTGCATCGGCGATCAGGAGCGCCACGGCCAGCAATGTACAAACGATTGCTTTTGCACGTGCCGAAGCGCCTTGCTTAAAGAGTGGCGGCGGGCTGTATTCCATCGATGGTAAACAGTTGGTGAGTTACTAAATGAAAGCGCAATAAAAGCGAAATGAAAGAAAACACATCAAAAAGACGGTCCCTAACACAAAAGGCCGGGCAGGGAATATCCGGCCCAGCCACTTACTACCTACCTGAAACCGGGCAGGGCACGTTATTTTGTCATCTGTGTGAATTAAATTATTCGTAAGAGAATATTGAGCCTAGCTTGTCCATCCGCTCCAGCGCCATACCAGAGCCGCGCACCACGCAGGTCAGCGGGTCTTCGGCAACAATCACGGGTAAACCGGTTTCTTCCATCAGCAAGCGATCGAGGTCGCGCAGCAAAGCGCCGCCGCCGGTGAGCATCATGCCTTTTTCAGCGATGTCTGCGCCGAGTTCTGGCGGTGTTTGCTCCAGTGCATTCTTGACCGCTGAGACGATGTTATTGAGCGGATCGGTCAGCGCTTCGAGAATTTCGTTGCTGGAAATAGTAAACGAGCGCGGAATACCTTCCGACAGGTTGCGTCCCTTGACTTCCATTTCCCTGACTTCTGAGCCCGGGAATGCAGAACCGATAGCTTTTTTGATCGCTTCAGCAGTTTGCTCGCCGATCAACATGCCGTAGTTGCGGCGAATGTAATTAACGATCGCTTCGTCAAACTTGTCGCCGCCAACGCGTACCGACCCTTTGTACACCATGCCGCCCAGCGAGATGATGCCGACTTCCGTGGTACCGCCGCCAATATCGACGACCATCGAACCGGTTGCGTCCGACACCGGCAAACCAGCGCCGATGGCAGCGGCCATAGGCTCTTCGATCAAAAATACTTGCGAAGCACCGGCGCCCAACGCTGACTCACGAATGGCACGACGCTCAACCTGGGTCGAACCGCAAGGAACGCAGATGATGATGCGCGGGGAAGGACGGAACATTTTGGTGTCGTGCACCATGCGAATGAACTGCTTGAGCATTTGCTCGGTGACGGTAAAATCGGCGATTACGCCATCTTTCATCGGGCGAATCGCCTCGATATTGCCGGGAACCTTGCCCAGCATTTGCTTGGCTTCGCGGCCAACGGCCTGAATCGTTTTTTTGCCGTTTGGGCCGCCTTGCTGGCGAATAGCAACAACGGATGGTTCATCAAGAACAATGCCCTTGTCACGGACATAAATAAGCGTATTCGCAGTCCCCAGATCAATCGCCAAATCGTTCGAAAAGTAACTGCGTAAAAATCCAAACATGAATTGTCCTGATGCGCAACAATGGTGCGCTTAAGCGTTTAATAGGGAAGTTCTAGTGTCTGCACATGGCCAATTTCAGGGCCTGTCAAAACCTGCGGCACGCTCAACCAGACTGCAATACTTGTAAATGTATTGCCTATCCGCAACAATTTGCGGGTCTTGGTTGGTTCTGCTACGGTTTTTAAAGCTGCACTTCGGCGGCATGCGGCATAGACGCGACATTCTACCTTATAATTTGAACCAGATTGATCGACAAAGGGCGAGAAATGCCGACCTTTTACAAAGCTTTAAGAAGTTTTATCGACATTAACCCATCTTTTTCAACCTTTTAGCCGGGGTGCATTTTGCGCCACCAAAAAACATGTCATTAGCCCATTCCGACGTTAAACGCATTGCCAATCTTGCACGCCTTGAGCTCACCGAAGATCAAGTCACGGCAACCTTAGACAAACTTAACGGCATCTTTTCGCTGGTTGAACAGCTACGTGCCGTCGATACCACTGGCGTGGAGCCATTGAGCCATCCCATTGCCGCTATCCAGACCAATCTTTCGCTGCGTCTGCGCGACGATGTCGTCACTGAATCGAATCGCCGCGAAGATTATCAACGTCCGGCCCCGGCGGTCGAGGATGGGCTTTATTTAGTGCCCAAAGTGATTGAATAATAAAAAAGAGGACGCAATGTCGCTACCGCGACGTTGCATCATTTACATCCTCTGGCATGAATAATTCATTTATTTAATTACTTACGCGCAATGTTGCATCGTTTTAAGCAGCTTGCCCTTGCAACAAGCCCGCCATTCAAGCTTCTATCCCATGCATACCAAAACTCTTAAACAACTATCGACTCTGTTACACGAAAAGAAAATTTCTTCCGTGGAACTGGCGACCCAATTTCTGGCCCGCATTGCGCACAGCGATCTCAACGCCTTTCTGCACGTCGATCAAGACTTAACGTTGCAACAAGCACGCGCAGCCGACGAGCGCTTCGCACAAAACACCAGCACGCCCCTGACCGGCATACCGATTGCGCACAAAGATATCTTTGTCACGCAAGATTGGCGCTCAACGGCTGGCTCCAAAATGCTGGAAAATTACATCAGCCCCTTTGATGCAACAGTGGTATCGCATTTTAAAGACGCCGGCATGGTCCATCTGGGCAAGCTGAACTGCGATGAATTTGCGATGGGCTCATCGAATGAGAACTCGTTCTTCGGTGCGGTCAAAAATCCCTGGGACAAAACCGCGATCCCGGGTGGATCATCCGGAGGATCGGCGGCAGCTGTAGCGGCACGTCTGACTCCGGCTGCCACGGCGACGGACACCGGCGGCTCCATCCGCCAACCCGCCTCACTGTGCGGCGTAACCGGCATCAAACCCACCTACGGCAGCGTATCGCGCTTCGGCATGATCGCGTTTGCATCATCGCTCGATCAGGCAGGGCCAATTGCCCAAACGGCGGAAGATTGCGCACTCTTACTCAACGCCATGGTCGGCTTTGACCCACGCGATTCAACCAGTCTGGAGCGCCCGAAAGAAGATTTCACCCGCGACCTGAACAACGACATCAAAGGGTTACGCATCGGGATTCCGCGTGAGTATTTCAGCAGCGGCTTAGCGCCCGATGTTGAGGAGGCAGTCCGTGCGGCGCTACGCGAATATGAAAAACTTGGCGCGGTGTTAGTCGATATTTCTTTACCAAAAACGGAGTTGTCAATTCCGGTGTATTACGTAATCGCTCCGGCCGAAGCATCGTCAAACCTGAGCCGTTTCGACGGCGTTCGCTACGGCCATCGCGCCGCCAATTACAAAGACCTCGCTGACATGTATCAAAAATCTCGCGCAGAGGGATTTGGCGAAGAAGTCAAACGTCGGATTTTGGTTGGCGCTTATGTGTTGTCGCACGGCTATTACGACGCCTACTATTTGCAAGCGCAAAAAATTCGCCGTTTAATCGCACAAGATTTTCAGACAGCACTGACCGGTCCGAACCGACTGTGCGACGTCATCATGGGCCCGGTGTCACCCACCGTTGCGTGGGATTTAGGTGCCAAAGTCAACGATCCGGTGGCAAACTATCTGGCCGATATTTACACGCTGTCAAGCAGTCTGGCAGGCTTGCCGGGGATGTCGATTCCGTGCGGTTTTGGTCAGGGCGAAAAGAATGCGCATCGTCCGGTTGGTCTGCAAATTATTGGGAGTTATTTCGATGAAGCCAAACTACTCAATGTCGCCCATCAATATCAACAGGTAACCGACTGGCATCTGCGTACGCCGGATTAAACATCCAACTGTTCCATTAGCCATCAGGCTACTCACAGGACTAACCTTAACGAGAAAACTGACTATGCGCGTAATCCACCAATTTCTACTGCGTTGTTTGCCACCACTATTTCTATTGATCGGACTGTCGGCGTTATCGATGCCGATTAATGCGCAACAATTACATACCAAATTTAGTTGCAACGAAAGCCGCAATGAAGATGGCGAAAAAGTAATTTATGCCGACGGCGGTCAAATAGATTTGAATGGTAATAAAGTAGAAGAATTTCGCTGGGAGTCAGACCAATACCGCGCTATGCACGGCTTCGATTGCAGCGTCGACGAAAGCGACGAACCGGTCGCTGAAGTCATGACAGAAGAAGACAAAGACAGTTGGCGCATCAGCCTCAGAGATCCTGTTGCAGCACGCCACCAGCGTGGTTATGACTTCTTTAACCATGGTAAAAATTGCAGTATTCGCCTCCAGCGCGATGGCGACACTTTGCACATCAAACCGAGCTGTCCGGCATTGTGCGGTTCAAGAGTGAATTTCACAGAACTCACGGTCGATGTCAAAACCGGCACTTGTAGTTATCAAAAATAGGACTGACGCAAAATTGTTCCAGCAAGGCAGACTTTTGATGCCAGTACTTTAATAACGCCGCTGGGGCGATTTTGCATTAGTCCTAAAGAATAAATAAATGCGGGAAATCTGCACCTACGAAATAAGCGAGAAAATTATGCAATGGGAAGTCGTGATCGGTCTGGAAACGCATGCGCAACTCTCGACCAAATCTAAAATTTTTAGTGGTTCGTCCACACAATTCGGCGCTGAGCCCAATACACAGGCCAGTCCGGTTGACCTGGCGTTGCCGGGCGTGTTGCCAGTACTGAACCGCGGAGCCGTTGAGCGCGCCATTCAGTTCGGTCTGGCGGTCAACGCCGTCATCGCGCCGCAATCGATTTTTGCGCGCAAAAATTATTTTTACCCTGATTTGCCGAAGGGCTATCAAATCAGTCAGTTCGAAATCCCGGTGGTACAAGGCGGCAAAGTTGCCTTCGTTCTGGAAAAAGACGGCAAGAGTGAAATCCGCTCAGTCCAGTTGACCCGCGCCCATCTGGAAGAAGACGCCGGTAAATCACTGCACGAAGATTATCAAGGCATGACCGGAATCGATTTAAACCGCGCCGGCACGCCGCTGCTGGAAATCGTCACCGAACCCGATATGCGCAGCGCTGCGGAAGCCGTAGCCTACGCCAAAGCGCTGCATGCACTGGTGATGTGGCTGGGCATTTCGGACGGCAATATGCAGGAAGGTTCTTTCCGTTGCGATGCCAATGTTTCAGTACGTCCGGTTGGACAAAAAGAATACGGCACGCGGCGCGAAGTAAAAAATCTGAACTCGTTCCGCTTCCTCGAAGAGGCGATCAATTACGAAGTCCAGAATCAAATCGAAACCATCGAAGACGGCGGCACCATTCGTCAGGAAACTCGGCTCTACGATCCCGAAAAAAAAGAAACCCGCTCCATGCGCAGCAAGGAAGATTCGCAAGATTACCGCTACTTCCCGGATCCGGATTTACCGCCGCTGGTCATCGGTGCAGATTGGGTTGAACGCGTGCGTGCAACGATGCCGGAGTTGCCTGGCGCGATGCGTGAACGGTTTGTACGCGACCTTGGACTGTCGGAATACGACGCCATCGTCTTGACGCAATCGAAAGCCATGGCCGCTTATTTCGAAGCCGTCGTCATCGCCGCAGGCAAAGAGCAAGCCAAACCAGCGGCGAATTGGTTGATGGGCGATTTTTCTTCGACCCTCAATCGTGCAGGCGTCGATATCAGCGCCACCCCGGTCAATGCGACACAATTTGCATTGCTGCTAAAACGTATCGACGACGGCACGATCTCCAACAAAATCGCCAAAGAAGTATTTGCCGCGATGTGGGAAGCCAACGCTGCGCAAGATACGTTAGCCGACGAGATTATCGACAGCAAAGGTCTGAAGCAGATTTCCGACAGCGGCGCATTAGAAAAAATCATCGATGAAGTGTTGGCTGCCAACGCCAAATCTGTCGAAGAATTCCGCGCTGGCAAGGAGAAAGCATTCAACGCCTTAATCGGTCAGGCGATGAAAGCCAGCAAAGGCAAAGCCAATCCTGCACAACTGACGGAGTTGCTTAAGCAAAAACTGACTGCTTAATGTGATGCCAAGGGTGTAAAAGATGACCGTTTAGCGCGCGATGCGGGCCGGAAAAGATATTCTTTTCCGGCCCGCCCCTTTTGTGGCAGCGGTTTATCGGCTCGTTGCCGTTGTCTGATTACGGCTTAGCTCGCGGTAGCGTAGTAAGGTTGCGTCAAATTTTGCGTTGATATCAGCCGTATCGCGCTCGTGGTCGTGCATATTTTTTTTGCTGTTTTCAAGCGTATCCAGAGCATCATTTAGCGCGGCCTGGAGGTTTGGTGGGATTTTTTTATTCTGATAGAGCGCCGTCTCGCTCTGCACCATTTTCAACTGCTTTTCTTCCTCCAGTATCGACTCCAGATCATGCTTCACCATGCCCTGCGACAAACTGATGGAATAGCGCCGGGAAGATGCGATCTCGTCTTCGCTACGGTAGCGCGCCAGCAGCGCCCTGTCCTGTTGGCGCTGCGCGTCGGAGGCGGCAGTCGCCATGCGTTGACTCTCCTCTTTCAGATGCAACTGACGCTTTTCTTCTGCCGTGAGTGGCACGGCAATTTCACGTCTGAGTACGCCGCTATTACTTAACTCACGGATGACGCGATCACCGCATTCTGGCATAGGACGGTCAGAAGTAATTGTTCGACCAGCGGCATCCTTGCAAGAAAAAATCTGGCTGTGCACCGGGAGCTGAATGCTTATCAAGAGTAGCGAAATAGCAAACAAATGCCGCAAGCCAAAAGCGCTGGCGAAGCGAGCCATCAACGGCAGTGTTAATTGTTTTTTTACGCCAGAATGCATGCGCTTATCCACAAATTAATGCAGCACACGGTCACCCCGAAAATGTGAAGCCGACCGCGTGCGCTACCTAGTGATCTACGAAGGCGCTATCTCCCTGTCTCTAAAGCGGACAAAGAAAATCAGTTCACGCCGTAACGCGTCCGATACGCCGCCACGGCGTCTTTGTATTGCGCCAATTGTGGGTCTGTCCCCGCCGAAATATACGTCAGTAAATCATTCAGATTGCCTATCGAAATGACCGGTATGCCAAATTCACGCCCCACTTCTTCTACTGCCGATTGGGCCGACAGTGCGTCATCCTTGCCAGAGCGCTCCATCCGATCAAGCGCAATCAGTACCGCGCAGGGCGTCGCACCAGCGGCGCGAATCATGGCGACCGACTCCCGCACCGAGGTTCCGGCTGAAATCACGTCATCAATAATCACGACCCGTCCCTGCAACTTGCCGCCGACAATGGTGCCGCCTTCGCCATGATCCTTCGCTTCCTTACGGTTATACGCAAACGCCACGTTGCGGCCTTCCGCTGCGATTGCCACCGCCGTGGCCGAGGCTAACGTAATGCCTTTGTAAGCCGGTCCGAAGAGCATGTCGAACTCAACGCCAGAGTCGAGCAAGGTACGCGCATAAAACTGCGCCAATTGCGCCAGTGTTGCCCCCTCATTAAACAAGCCTGCATTAAAAAAGTAAGGCGATGTGCGCCCGGCCTTGGTAACGAATTCACCAAAGCGGAGCACCCCGGAGGCAACGGAAAAGGCAATAAATTCCTGGCGTAAATTGTTCAAAATAGTTTCCATACAGTAAATACGATCATTGAAATAACAAATGCGGCGTGTAGTCCCGCGCGAGTGACAAAGCGAGTGACAAATATTGTCGCTTCTATACTAAAAATCACCACTTTGCGTCATTCTAAATCCTCTTCACAGAATCGTGAGAATCAATTGCAAGCATCGTGCCCATACACAACGTCCCCATGTAGACTGCCAGATGCGCGGCGAAGCCGGACTATTTTCGGTACACTAGCGGCTATGCCGTCCCCTTCATCCCCTCCTGAAATTATTCACCGTGGCTTCGAGCACTATCACGTCAGCTTTGACGCCATGCGCGCATATACCGATGCCCGCACGCCCGACACCCCTGATCAGTTATGGATCGTTGAACATCCGCCGGTATTTACGCTAGGCTTAGCCGCTGATCCCGGGCATGTCCTCGCACCGCACGATATTGCCGTGATACAAACCGATCGCGGCGGCGAAGTCACGTATCACGGCCCCGGGCAGGTCGTCATTTATTTGCTCATCGATCTACGCCGCAAGCGCCTTGAAAGCCGCATGTTTGCCCGCGAATTTGTGCACGCCATCGAGCAGGCAGTTATCACGACACTCGCGGCGTATAATCTCGCCGGTGAGCGCAAGCCGGGCGCGCCCGGCATTTACGTCGCAGCAGGTCCGTGGCAAGGGGCCAAGATCGCAGCACTCGGCTTGAAAATTCGCGCCAGCGGTTGTACCTACCACGGCGTCTCACTCAATGTCGCCATGGATTTAGCACCATTTTCGTGGATCAATCCTTGCGGTTACGAAGGTCTGGTGACGGTTGACATGAAAATGCTGGGCATTGATGTTGCTTTACCTGCGGTGCAGTCAGCACTCGCTCACGAACTAATTAAACGCCTTAGTTGATGAGGCTTCACCACCCAATACTGCCGACACTATGACAACTGAAACCACTCCCCTGCACCCGGTCGAAGCCGCCGCTCCCGCCACCTACAATCCGCTAGAGAAGCAAAAAGGGGCCAGCAAGACCGCGCGCATTCCGATCAAGATTATTCCGATGGAACGCCTCAAAAAACCGGACTGGATCCGCGTCAAGGCCGCCTCGCCATCGACCCGCTTCTACGAAATCAAAGATATTCTGCGCGCCAATAGTCTGGTTACTGTCTGCGAAGAAGCCAGTTGCCCGAACATTGGCGAATGCTTCGGCAAAGGCACGGCAACCTTCATGATCATGGGCGACAAATGCACGCGCCGTTGCCCCTTCTGCGATGTCGGCCACGGTCGGCCAGACCCGCTTGATGTCAACGAACCAGAGAATCTGGCAAAAACCATCGCTGAGCTGCGTCTGAGTTATGTCGTCATCACCAGCGTAGACCGCGATGATTTGCGCGATGGCGGTGCTGGTCATTTCGCCGAATGCATCCGCCGCGTGCGCGAATTGTCGCCCAACACCCGCATAGAAATCCTGACCCCGGATTTCCGTGGCCGCATGGACCGCGCCCTCGACATCCTCAACGCCGCGCCCCCAGACGTCATGAACCACAATCTGGAAACCGCACCGCGTCTGTATAAAGAAGCCCGCCCGGGTTCAGATTATGCGTATTCGCTCAATCTACTTAAGCGCTTCAAAGCGCTGCATCCAAAGGTACCCACCAAATCCGGCATCATGGTCGGCCTGGGTGAAACCGATGAAGAAGTCTTACAAGTCATGCGCGACCTGCGTGCCCATGACGTCGACATGCTGACCATCGGCCAATATTTAATGCCTAGCGGCAATCACTTGCCGGTACGGCGCTACGTGCACCCGGACACTTTCAAAATGTACGAAGAAGAAGCCTACAAAATGGGTTTCGTCCACGCCGCCGTTGGTGCGATGGTGCGTAGTTCATATCATGCTGACGAGCAGGCGCATGATGTGTTGGCGGCGGCAGAGACTATGTCCAATCAACAGTAAACAAGCCGCGCTGATTCGCTTGAAGAAAGCGAAGAAGCGCGGCCTGATCGTGTAGTGCAAATCCCAGTCCCTCCATGTGGTCCAGCATTCGGCCCTGCCGTGTCAGAGTCATGGAGGAAATTTATTTCGCCAGCAACGCAATATACGCTTTATAGCCAAAACTACGATTCTTCCGTTGTCCCGTCATTTCAGTGACGATACCCAGTTCGGTGAGCATCTTGACCGCAGCGTTTGCGGTAGGGAAGCTGGTTGCTAATTTTTGCCGCGCCCGCTCGACAGTGAAACGCGGCATCATCGGCAGTAATTCGAATAAACGGTAGGCAGCAGATCCGGACTTGGGAGATTCAAGTAGGCGACGACGATCAGCAGCAACAAGCGTCGCGATCTCAACGATACTGTGTTCGGCTTCGGCGGCGGCAGCGGCTACGCCGTCAAGGAAGAATGAAACCCAGGCTTCCCAATTCCCCTCTGTCCGAATGCCAGACAATAATTTGTAGTACTCGGCCTGATGCCGTTTCAGATAACCGCTTAAATATAACAGCGGCTCTTGCAACAATCCCCACTGCTCCAACAAGGCAGCGATTAGCAAGCGGCCGATACGTCCATTGCCGTCCAGAAAAGGATGGATCGTTTCAAATTGCGCATGCACCAATGCGATCATAACCAGAGGCGGAAGCGCCGCCGGTTCTGTGTGGATGAAGCGCTCCACGTCAACCAGCAAATCTGCAACCTGATTGGCCGGTGGGGGTACGAACACGGCATTGCCAGGCCGACTGCCACCGATCCAGTTTTGTGAGCGACGGAGTTCTCCCGGCTGTTTGCCAGTTCCTCGCGCCCCGTCAAGCAGCAACCTGTGTGCATCGCACATCAGACGCACGCTGATCTGCAGCCCGTTGGTATCACGAAGATTGTCCTGTACCAAGCGGAAAGCACGCAGATAATTGGTTACCTCTTCAATGTCGTCGCTGTTGTTGACCTCGAGACCAGCCTCTTCATCAAACAAATCTGTCAAGGTGGCTTGTGTACCCTCGATCTG
>NZ_JBRIIQ010000085.1:0-16461 GCF_052976905.1 Glaciimonas sp. GG7
CCATCCGCATCGACCGTACCATCTTCCCCGGCTATCGCGGCTGCTCCAGTCGTTCCATCCGCTCCGGCATCAAAAGCAATGGCGCCGCCGGAGGAAGAACAATGAAGCAGATTGTTCAGCGCGTCGTCCAGGCAATCGATGCGAAAAGCCTGCGTGAACGCATCGCGATCTTCGCTGGGATCGTATCGATATTGATATTAGTGATTAATGCATTCGTCTTTGATGCGCAATTTGACGAGCAGAAGGAGTTAACCGAAAAGACGCAAATGCGTCAAACCAAGATTGCGCAGATGCAAACCGAGATTCAAACGATCGTCGGCGCGCAAGCCTTTAATCCCGATGCTGCCAATACACTACGTCTGCAAAATCTGCAGACCAAGTCGCAAGAGTTGCGCGCCGATTTGCAGGGCTTGAGTAGCGTCTTGGTCAAGCCAGAAAATATGGCGGCGTTGCTCGAGCAAATTTTGATACGTAATAATGGATTGCATCTGGTGTCACTCAAGACGCTACCAGTCAGTAGTTTGGGCCAGTCGACCGATATCGCTCCTAAAGTGTCGCCGCAACAGATCATGAAATCGGCTTCCGTACCATCGGCCCCGACGCCGGATATGAGTCATTCCGCGATTTACAAGCACGGCGTCGAAATGGTCATTCGCGGAAAATATCCCGACATGCTCGCTTACATGACAGCACTGGAGGCGATGCCGTCGCACTTGTATTGGGGCAGGGTAACGATGCAGGTGGATACCTACCCAGAGACGACCTGGACGCTCTCCGTGTTTACGCTGAGTCTGGATCAGAAATGGCTCAATCTATGAAGCTGTTCGGGCGAGTGCGCACAGTCATTGTGGTTTCCACGTATGTATTGCTATGGATGCAGGCCCCACTCACGTGTGCACAAACAATGTTGGACCCGACACAACCACCGGATGCGATTCGTATGCAGCAAGGGGATCTGAGCTTTGCCGACGCCGGTCCGGTGCTGCAATCGATACTGAATTCACCAGGAAGAAAAGTCGCCATTATCAGTGGTCAGACAGTGGAGTTGCATCAGAAATTCGGTGACTTCCGGCTGATCCATATTGGTGAAACAGACGTTGTTTTGCAAAATGGAAAATCCACGCAAACCATAAAACTATATCCCGCGATACAAAAAAAATCCGGTTCATTGATACGCTAAACACTAGCAGGCTTTAGACAATGCAAAAGATACTTCTTACCATCATGATTGTTGCCCTCGCGGGATGTGCCGCGCCCGGCTCCAAGCGTGGAACGTATGACCTGATCAATAATGAAATGACCAGTGCTGTCGAAAACAGCGCAAAACGCACCCAACAGGATGCGGTGTTTGCCGCGTTGTTGCCGCCGCTTAAAATCGACATGCCGCAGATCAGGCAGCCATTGGAAGAACGCTTCAATTTGTCGTTCAATAATGTCCCGGCCAGTCAATTTTTTATGGGGCTGGTCGTCGGTACGCGTTACAACATGCTGGTACATCCTGACGTGACCGGTACCATTTCGGCCAATCTTAAAAACGTGACCTTGTTTGAAGCCTTGGATGCCGTGCGCGATCTGTATGGCTATGAATACAAAGTCGATGGGACGCGTATTTATGTCAAACCGATCAGCATGCAAACCAGTATTTTCCAGATTAACTACCTCAGTAGTCAGCGCAAAGGAACCTCCAGTATTCGCGTCATTTCTGGCGCTGTCAGTGACGTGGTGCCAAGTGGCGGATCGAGCTCGCACGCGGTGGACAGCAGCAAGATCAGCACTACCTCCAACAGCGATTTCTGGGGCGAACTCAAGGCCTCGCTCGACGCCATCGTCGGCAATAAGGATGGGCGTAGTGTCGTGATCAGTCCGCAATCGGGCGTCGTGGTGATTCGCGCGATGTCGGACGAATTACGCAATGTTTCGGCCTTTTTAAAGGCGACCCAATTGTCGGTAGATCGCCAGGTGATTCTGGAAGCCAAAATCATGGAAGTGCAGTTAAATCAAAACTTTCAATCCGGGGTTAACTGGGCCGCTGGTTCAGCGGGCACCAATTCGCTCAATGCGCTTATCCCTGTAGGGGGGGCGAGTGCGGCAGCGGGGACCTTATTCGGTCTGGCTTTCCATAACTCGACTTTTTCAAGCTTGATTTCATTCCTGCAAACGCAGGGGACGGTCCATGTTTTATCCAGCCCGCGCATTGCGACACTGAACAATCAAAAAGCGGTATTGAAAGTTGGCACGGACGAATTTTTTGTCACCAAAGTCACCACAGGGCAGGGCGTCAGTACCGGCAATACCACGACGTTGCCAGCGACCACGGTCGATGTACAGCCGTTCTTTTCAGGCGTGTCGCTAGACGTCACACCGCAAATCGACGCGCAAGGATTTATCACCTTGCATATTCATCCCTCGGTGAGCAAAGTCACGACGGTTGAGAAAGTCATTAATCTCGGTACCGGTAATGGCACCCTGACCTTGCCGCTGGCATCGAGCGATATTTCTGAAACCGACAGCATAGTGCGCGGTCAGGATGGCGGCATTATTGCCATCGGCGGTCTGATGCGGGAATCGACAACCACGGATGGCGCGCAAGTGCCGGGGGCGGGCGATGTGCCGCTGCTGGGCAATCTGTTTCGCAACAATGGCCGGGCTTCGCAAAAACGTGAGCTGGTGATTTTGCTCAGACCAACTGTGATTCAGGGCGAAGATAGCTGGGAGCAAGACATGCTCGATAGTCAGCGCCGTTTGAAAAGTTTGGTGCCGGGTATTGCCGCCACTGTTGAGCCGAGTATTACGCCGAACTTCATGCCCTCCGATGAAAAGCGCTAACAATGTATAAAAACCATTTTTCTTTGCGCGAATCGCCTTTCGGGATCACGCCCGATACCGGGTTTTTTTACCCGTGCTCGAGCTATCAAATCGCCTTAAACACGCTGCTCATTGCGACCAATAGCGGTGAAGGTTTCATCAAAATTACCGGTGAGGTAGGCACCGGTAAGACCATGTTGTGTCGCAAATTCATGGCCACGCTGGATGATAGTTTTGTGACCGCCTATATTCCTAATCCTTCGCATGAACCGCGCACCTTGATGCTGGCATTGGCCGAAGAGCTGAAAATTACGCTCATCAAAGATGTTGATCAGCATGCCTTGATGAGTGCGATTAATCGTCGCCTGATCGTCCTGGCCGACTGCGGTAAAAAAGTCGTGCTGTGCTTAGACGAAGCGCAGGCGTTGCCGCTGGAAAGTCTGGAGGCGCTGCGTTTGCTGACGAATCTGGAAACCGAGAAAAGAAAGTTATTGCAAATTGTGCTGTTCGGTCAGCCGGAGTTGAATCTGAAATTGCAAAAAAATGCCATTCGGCAATTAGCTCAACGCATCACGTTTCAATATGCGATTGCGCCACTCACCCGTGCCGATATGACGCTCTATATTTACCATCGCCTGCATATTGCCGGTTTTACCGGAGGCGCTTTGTTCACCAGTTTTGCGCTGCGTCGCTTGTATAAAGCCAGCGGCGGCATTCCGCGTCTGGTGAATATTCTGGCGCATAAATCCTTGATGGTGGCGTATGGCGAAGGTGTGCAGCAAGTGCGCTGGTCGCATGTCAGGGTGGCGGCCAAAGATACCTTGCCCCATAAAAACTCGGCCCTGCTCTGGATGCTAGGCGCGGGTGCGGCATGCGTGGTTGCCGTGCTCGGGATGGCGTGGGGTTATTTCAAATGAGCTTGATTAATCGCATGTTGCAAGATCTCGATAAGCGCGGGTCCGGCGCTGTCAGTGACACGATGTTGTATGCCAATACTCGGGCGGTGCAGGATCAGACCCAGGCGAATAAATCGCGTAAGGTCTGGTGGGTGTCGTTGCTGGCGGTGACGCTGGTGATGGCGAGCGCCTGTGCGGCAACGGTGTGGGTCATGTTGCGTCCGAGCACGCCGGTGGTCCCTGTTATTGCCATTGCTAAGCCTGTGGTGGTGACGCCGCCTGCGCCGTTGGCACCGTTAATTCCGTTGGTCAAAGCGCCAACGCTGTCTGACGCCAGCCTTGACCCTGATCCGTTAGCGCTGTTTACAAAGGATCCCGTTGTGGTCTTTGTCGGCCCGCCGCCAGTGGAAGCGCCGATCGAACCGGTAGCAACGGTAGTAACCAAAGCACCCGAACTCAAATCTGCTCCCCTGCGTGCGTCGCAAACCAAGACTGGCAGCCCGGTTGCGGCGGCAAAAATAGCAACGCCGCCGTTAGCGGTAAGCACTAGTCGTGAAGTCAGAGAGCCTAAGGATTCCAAAGACAGCAGCGCCGACTATGACAGCAAAGTTCTCAGGCAGGCTAAAGAAGTCACTCCTGATCAATCGGTCGATAATGCCTACCGCAAAGCGCTATCGCTGATCTATGCCAAACAGTTGCCGCAAGCGTTTGAGGTGTTGACGCAAGTTTTGCAGAGCAATCCGAAACAGCGCCGCACGGCAGGCGCTAGTCGGTTTGCTGTTGGAAAATAAGCGTGAGGATGATGCCATCACGACCTTGAAAGAGGGCTTGTCCATCGATCTGGCGCAACCCGATATGGCGATGATATTAGCGCGTCTGCAAGCCGGGCGGGGCAGTGTGCCCACAGCGCTCATCACGCTCGAGCGCACGCTGCCGTATGCGCAGGAGAAGGCCGATTACCACGCTTTTCTGGCGGTACTGCTGCAACATGAAAAACGTCATAAAGAGGCCGCCGAGCAATATGCTTTTGCCTTAAACAAAGTCCCCGACAATGGTCTCTGGTGGATGGGGTACGGCATTTCTTTACAAGCCGATCAACGCCCGAGTGAAGCCATCGCAGCCTACACCCGCGCCAACGCATCGACATCCTTGACTGCTGAACTGCGGGTATTTGTGAATCAAAAATTAAGCCAGTTGCAGCACTAAAAACAGGCGCGCGACTATGCCATCGACAATGACATTCATCTGCGCCCGGTTGCAGTCGTTGCTGCTGCGGCGATGGTTGTTTTTCTTGATTGTGTTGCCCGCAATCTTGCTCACAGCTCTCCCGGCACAGGCGATCGTTTATACCTTTCCCGGGACCTTGCCAAGCGGTTGCAGCGGAGGCAGTGGCAGCTATACTTGCACCGCCCTGACACTCGCAGCCGGTGACTCCCTCGTCATCTCGGTGCCGACCACCATTACGGTCGCTGGTGGATTTGCCACGGGTGCAAATTGTCAAATCAATAGTGGCGGCAATGCGGCCGACCTCATCATCAACACCGGCGGTGCCATTAGCATAGGCGCCTCCACCACATCAAACGCGACCCTGACCGCAGCGGGGGCGATTGATTTCGGCCAATACAGCACCATCAATGGCGACATGACAACGACCGGTATTGGCGCGGTCACCATTGGCGCAAATTCCATTGCCAACAGCAACATCACTACCGTCACAGGCGCGATCACCCTCGGCGCCAGCAGCACGGTCACCGGCTCATTTACGGTCAGTCAGGTTGGTGCCATCACACTGGGGGCGTCCACCAATGTGACCGGCAATCTGAGCGCGGCGACCGGTGCTATCACCGTTGGTGCCAGCAGCAATATCACCGGCTCACTCTATGTCAGCGGGGTGGGCGCGGTGACGGTCGGCGCATCGACCAGAATCATCGGTAGCATCACGACCAGTTCAGGTGCCATCACCATTGGTGCTAGCTCCCGGGTCGATTCGCTGACCTCGACCAAGGGAGACGGCATCATCACTTTGGGAGCTGGTGACATTATTTTTAGCGTTTGCTGTCTCTCGCCCACGGATTCCGGTTGCGTACTCAATAACACCGGTACGGTGATGCCGACCGTGTGCCCGATGCCAGCCAGACCAGTTCTCGGTGCGGCCCCTGGCCCCCACACTGACGACCTTCGCCAGCGCAATGGGGCCTTCGGCCACGGCCAGGCCGACGATAGGCGCAGGGGATAATTTTTCGTTGGGTGCCAGCGCCAGTGCGGCCAGCGCTTACGCCGGTATCCTGAGCCTCGATATCAGTAAACTGACAGCGCAAACGCCGACGCAGGCCGCGACCCTGCAAAGTGGCGGCCACGTCGGCACGATCAGCCCCGCTGTGTTGACCGCCAATGCAACGGCGATTAACGCCAGCTATAACGAAGCCGGTTATCTGTACCTCGCCCCCGGCGCGTATCGCGACGACACTTTTACCGCCGTCGATAGCGCAACCGGCGACTGCATCCCCAGCAGCGCAGGCGACACCAGCTTGTCGGATACCCTGATCGGCGGCAAATACGGTTGCAGTATCGGCACCAAAGCCGTCGTTTCTTTGGGGCGCTTTATTCCCGATCATTTCGCCATTACCCCGACCTCTGTGGCCGCGGCGTGCATGGCGACGCTCAACCCTTTCAGTTATTTCGGGCAGGATGGCTTTGTGACGACGTTCAATCTCACCGCCCAAAATGCCGCCAACGGCACCACCACCAATTATGCGGGGGCGTTTGCCAAACTTGATCTGACCAACTACGCGACCTATGGATTTAGTGCCGCAGTGTTACCAGCCGGGGCCGTACTGACTATCAGCGCGACTGCACCCGTTGGCGTCTGGGTCAGCGGCGTCGCTGGCGTGTCGGCAAAGCATCAAATCAGCCGCCCGACAACGGCCACCGCAGAAACCGCCATCACCATTCTTGCGGCCCCAAACGACGGTGAGATCGTCGTCGGCATAGCTACCGCCGTTGATGCCGCCACCAAACTGCGTTACGGACGGCTCAAGATGCAAAACGCTTACGGCTCTGAGCTGCTAGCCTTGCCGGTCCCGCTGGAGGCGCAATACTGGAGCGGCAAGTACTACCTCACCAACACCGCCGATAGTTGTACCGTGATCCCGATCTCTGGCGTGGTCATGGGCAATTACCAAAAACAGCTTTTGGCCTGCACCACGCAGCTCTCTCCCAGTGGCAATCCAACCTTGCTCGCCGGCAAGTTGTCGGGCGCGGGTCTGATCCTGTCTAAGCCGGGCCTGGGTAACGGTGGCAGCGTTGATCTGGCCCTCAATCTGAGTGCCACAGCGGCAGGCAATACTTGCGTGAGCGCAACGCAGTCAGCGGCCACCGGAGCCAATCTCGGTTGGTTTGGCTTCAATCCGGTAGCGCGCGCAACGTTCGGATTGTATCGGTCATCGATTATTTACCAGCGAGAAGGATATTGAGTGTATGTTGACTGTCGGTACTGATTCAGTGTGAGCCGGTGCAACGAAATACTCAATAGTTAAGCGTAATTACTCTGCAGTAGAGTAATCGCGCGCGACGCCAACAGACGATTAAGTAACTGAACACGAACAAACCGAACATGACTTTTAAAAAAGTAGTACGCCAGCGCATTTCAGATGAAGGTATTTCCGTTGTCGGCATCCGATTGCGGCGCTGGTTATTTTTGTTGCTCATGCTTCCCGCAATGTTATTGATCGCGCTGCCAGCGCAGGCGATTGACTATTCTTTTCCCGGTAACTTGCCAGCCGGTTGCAGCGGAAAAAATGGAAGCTATTCTTGCACTGCGCTATCGCTCGCAGCCGGTGATACGCTCAGCGTCAATGTGCCGACGACTATTTCGGTCAATGGCGCACTTGCCATTGGCGCTAACTGCATCATCAATGACGGGGGCGCAGCGTCCGACCTGAATTTTGTGACGGTCGGGGCGATTACCTTGGGCGCTAGTGTCGTGTCGAACGCGATACTGAACTCTGGCGCTGCCATTGATATCGGTGCAGGCAGCTCGCTCACCGGCAACCTTGTCACGAACGTCGGGGCCATCACAGCTGGTGCGAATACGAGTATTACCGGCAATATCAGCACCGTCCAGGGTGCAATCACTGTCGGTGCCAGCAGCACGGTCAACGGTTCACTGAGCAGCAGTGAGACCGGTGCTATTACGGTAGGGGCGAACAGCATCATGACCGGCGATGAGAGTACTGTCACTGGCGACATCAATGTCGGTGCGGGCACCAATATCACCGGATCGATCTCTAGCAAGAACAGTTCAGTGACGCTGGGTGCATCCATCACCGTCACCGGTACTGTTTCCGCCCCGAACGGGACAGTCACTTCCGGTTCTGGAACGACGGTAACGGGCACGGTCAAGGCCAGCGCATTCGACTGCCTGGAAACCGGTAGTAACCCGGTATGGGACACGACCGCAAGAAATCCGCTCTACACCAAACTGGTAGGCACTAATTTTTCGTTCGACATCGCCGCGCTCAAGGCAGATGGCACTCTGGAGAGCCACTACGCCGGTACTGTCAGCAATCCTAAATACCTTCTGGTGCAGTTATTTAGTGACACGACGCCGGCAACTAATTGTGCAGATTTCTCAAATCAGACGCCGTTGCAGTCAAAAACAATCAGCTTTACCGAAGGCGTGTATTCCGGCGCGGCGGGACGCACAGTGACCAGCAATTTCAGAGTGACTAACGTCGCCCCGATTCTGCGTTGCCGGGTGAGCGAATGCATCGATAACAGTTGCAGCAGTTTTACCAGCATGCCGCCGACTTGCTCGACCGACCAGTTTTCGGTACGGCCCCACGCGCCTACATTGACGACGACGGCCACCGCCGTCTCGCCATCAGTGACCGGAACGCCTGCCATCGCCGCTGGCGCAAGCTTCAGTCTAAGCGCCGTCACCAGCCCGGTCAGCGCCTACGCCGGTACGCTAAAGCTCGACACCACTAAGCTCAGCGCGCAAATCACCACGCAAGTCGCGTCTCAACAAAGTGGCGGTCAGGTCGGCCTGCTGAGTGCCACAGTCTTAACCGCCAATGCCAGTGCGATTAGCGCCACCTATGGCGAAGCCGGTTATCTCTACCTGGCCCCCGGCGCGTATCGCGATGACGCATTGACGGCGGTCGATAGCCTAACCGGCGACTGCATCCTCAGCAGCGCAGGCGACACCAGCTTGTCGGACACCTTAATCAACGGTAAATACGGTTGCAGCATCGGCAACCAGACAGCAGTATCGTTGGGGCGTTTTATTCCCGACCATTTTTCCATCGCCCCGACCACTGTTGCCGCTGCTTGCATGGCCACGGCCAATCCTTTTAGTTATTTCGGCCAAGATGGCTTTGTCACGACCTTCAAGATCGTCGCCCAAAATGCTGGCAACGGCACAACCATGAATTACGACGGCGCGTTTGCCAAGCTCGATCTGACTAACTATGCGAGCTACGGTTTTAGTGCTGCGGTGTTGCCACGCGGGTCCAGTCTGGCAAGCAGTGCCACCGCACCTGGTGGCACCTGGGTTGGAGGGATTGCCGAGGTATCGGCAAAACACCAGATCAGCCGCCCGACAGACACCACTGCGCCAACATCCATCCTCATCAGTGCTGCGCCCGACGACAAGGAAGTCGCCGTCAGCCCGGCAACTGCCGTTGATGTCGCGACCCAACTGCGCTACGGGCGACTCAAGATGCAAAACGCTTACGGCTCCGAATTACTATCCTTGCCCGTGCCGCTGGAGGCGCAATACTGGAACGGTAAATATTACGTCACCAACACTGACGATAGTTGTACCGCGATCCCGATTCCCGCCATCGTGATGGGCAATTACCAAAAGCAGCTGCAGGCCTGCCAGACCCAACTTTCTCCGACTGGCAATCCAACCTTGGTCGCAGGCAAATTGTCCGGGGCAGGGCTGGTTTTGTCCAAGCCGGGTGCGGGTAACGGCGGCAGTGTTGACCTTGTTCTCAATCTCAGCGCTACAGCGACTGGCAACACCTGTGTTAGCGCAACCCAGTCGGCTGCCATCGGGGCTAATCTCGGCTGGTTTGGCCTCAACCCGACAGCGCGCGCGACCTTCGGACTGTACCGGTCATCGATTATTTATATGCGGGAAATGTATTGAAAAAAGGGCGCAATGTCCCTTGCCTGTCAGCGCTATCAAAGACAGATATCTAAACTACAATATTGCTACAGAAGCTGAAATTTAGTCTAATTTAAACCACACTAAATTATTTAATCAGCAACTTTAGTGGTGTAAAATACAATTTTTACCGATCATTTAAAAAAACTACTTTTTTCCATGTAGTATCGGAATTGTTAAAGATGATAGCCAAATAGATGTTGCTTATTGGGAACGTAAGCAGATTTGGAAATAAATATCATCAAACATTATGCAAGATGTTATTTTGATAAAATTGATCCTTGATCAAACTTGACATGATGTGTTCACAACTAGACGGTATTTATATAGATGTATTAGTTTCAAATGATGTTGTTGGTGAAAAAAATTGATTCACAGCATATAAGCCGCAGGATTTTTTAGTAAACCGATGCTGGTCCAGTATTGGTATTCGTATGATAAAGAATTGGAATTGATAATGAATAAGTTAACTTCGAAACAGCAGTCTGGTTTCACCATGATTGAATTGGTGATGGTGATTGTGATCATGGGTATTTTGGCCGCTGTTGCCTTGCCTAAGTTTGTGGATTTAAAAGGTAGTGGTCAGACGGCTGCGCTGGCTGGTGTGCAAGGGTCGATTAATTCGGCTAGTACTATTAATTATGGTGAGTACTATGCAGGTAACGGCAAAGGAACTAATTTAATCGGCATGACTTGCTCAGCAGCTGCATCTGCTCTCCTTCAGGATGGCGTATTGCCAACAGGTTATACCGTCTCTAGTGTTGGTCCTGCTGCTGCTACTGCTGCTGCTGCTGCCGCCGCTACCGCTAATGCCAACGCTGGTACCACCGGCGCTGCCGCCACCGCTGCCACTAACGCTGCTACCGCTGCTACCGCCGCTCTTGGTGCCGCCGGCACTACTACCACAGCCTCTGGCGTTGCCACCACCACCGCAGGCACAGGTACAGCTGGTGCCCTCGCCGTTGCCAATACCGCTGTTACCAACGCTATCAACAATACCACTGGCGTCACTGCCGCCACTATGTCTGTTCTTAGAGCAACTGCTGCTGCTGCTCTTACTGCTAACAACGCCGCGGTTGCCGCTGCAGCTCTTTCCGCCAGCGATTCTATGGGCTCTGGTGACAATATCTGCACTTTAACTGGGCCGTCAGGTGCCACTTTGCCAGTTCATATTTCTGCTTAATATCGTTCAGTAAAACAGATGCCAGCGAGTGGGTGATAACACTTCAACCAGACGCAATGGCTTCACTCTGATCGAACTTGTGATGGTGCTGGTCATCACTGGTGTGCTTGCCGTGGTCGCCATCCCGCGTATGATCGACCGCAAGGTCTTTGATATGCGGGGGTTTTATGATCAAACCATGGCGATGCTGCACTATGCGCAAAAAACTGCCATCGCACAGCGTACCCATGTGTTTGTAAATATCGTTGGCAATACCTTATGTCTGACCTATGTTGCAGACATCACTTGCAGCGACGCCAATCCGCTCGACATCGTGCTTAATCCTGGCGACGGGCAAAAATTCAGCAGAACCGCAGCTACTGGCATTACGCTCAGTACTACTGCTTCCTCATTTTACTTCTCCGCATTAGGCAAGCCTTCTCCCGACGCACAGGTGCAATTGACCATCAGCGGCGATGGCATCACACGCATCATTACTGTTGAGCGAGAGACCGGCTATGTCCATTGACGATATGCGGTCCGCTCCCGAGATCCATCCCGGCTGGAGACAAACCGGCATCTCCCTGATCGAACTGCTGATGTTCATCGTCATCGTCAGTATCGGCATCGTCGGTATTTTGTCGGTGATGAATATCACGACTAAAAACAGTGCCGATCCGTTGATCCGCAAGCAGGCGCTGGCGATTGCCGAGTCGCTGCTCGACGAAATCAGTTTGCAGCCGTTTACCTATTGCGCCTCCACCGACGTCAATGCCTTGACCGCCACCAAACCTGCCGATTGTGCCGGTGTAACGGGCATCGCCAACGAAGACACCTTGCCATCAGCTTCAAGAGTGAGCAATACCGGTCAGCGCGTGGCCGATAACGTGGCTGATTACAATAATTTTTCGATGTCGCCGATACGCGATATTCTGGGTGTTCCGATCGCTGGGCTTGCCAGTTATAAGGCCACGGTGACGATGCAACAGGTAGGAAATACGTTTACGCCAGCATTGGCCACCAATGACGTATTGAAAATCACCGTCAACGTGACCGGAACAAATACAGCGATTTCGGTCACCGGCTATCGTTTTCGTTATGCCCCGAACGCTATCCCTTGATGCACAGCCCCATGCACAATCCAACACACCAACATCAGCGCGGGTTTACCCTCATCGAGATCATCATGGTCATCGCCATCACTGCGATTTTGTCGGTCATGGTGACGGGCTTTATTCGCACGCCGGTGCAGGGCTATTTCGATTTGTCGCGGCGCGTACAAATGACCGATGCGGCTGATACTGCGCTACGCCGGATCGGGCGCGACCTGCGGCTGGCCTTGCCCAATAGCATACGCAGCGTTGGTGCCACGCCGCAATGCCTGGAGTTTTTGCCGACCACCAGCGGTGGCCGTTATCGCGCAGATGTCGATGTCAATGGTGCCGGCGCGGTGCTCGATTTTACGAACCCGACGACAACCTTTGACGTGCTTACCACCCTCAACCCGATACCGGCTGCCGGGGATCAGTTGGTGGTCTATAACCTTGGGATTCCGGGTGCGGATGCGTATTCGGGCGTCAATCGGGCGACGATTGCCAGCGCTAGCGCCAACAGCATCACGCTGGCCTCACCGATGTTGTTTCCGCTGGCCTCGCCCGGTGCGCGTTTTCAGACCATCCCGGCGGGGGCGCAAGCGGTGTTTTATGTCTGCACCAATAGCGGCAGCGGGATTGATTCGGCGGGCAACGGCAACGGTAGTTTGTACCGCGTCGCGCACTACGGCTATAACGCCGATGCACCGACGTCTTGCCCGGCCATTCCCGCCAACACGCCGGTACTGGCGCAAAATGTCAGTGGCTGCAATTTCACCTATACCGTGGGTGTGACCCAACGCGACAGCTTAGTTTCCATGCAGATTGCGATTACCAATAGCAACGAGACGGCCAGCCTTTATCAGGAAGCCCATGTCAGCAATGTTCCCTAAGCGTAGCCAAATCCAGTTTGCCGAAACTACCGTGCAGGGGCAGGGCGGCTTTGCGTTGATCACGGCAATTTTTTTATTGGTGGTGTTGTCTGCTTTGGGTGTATTTATGGTTACCCTGTCCACCGTGCAACACGCCACCTCAACCCAGGATGTGCAAGGCACGCGGGCCTTGCAGGCGGCACGCTCGGGCATCGACTGGGGTCTGTATCAAATCATGTTGCCCGAACACACCAATTTGCCAGCCGGGCAAACGCCCTATATTTGTCCGACTGGCCCGACTCCGATCATGACGCTGACTGGCGCGTTGACCGGTTTTAGCCTGCAGGTGCAGTGCACGTTGACCAGTTATTCAGAAGCCGCAGCGCAGATCGGTGTCTATCAACTTACCGCCACGTCCAGCTTTGGCGTCGCTGGCAGTTCTGAATACGTTGAGCGCCAGATATCGGCATCGATTAGCACTTGCCGGATGAACGGTATACCCTGCTGAATAAGTAACTAAGCAACCCAACTAAGCAACTCAAGTAAGCAAACCAAGGAATCGTGATGGCCCGCCCAGGAAAAATTCGCTTAGGTGAAATCCTAGTAGAAAGAAGACTCCTTTCCGACGAACAGTTGCAAGCAGCGCTGATCGAACAAAAGCGCACCGGCCGCAAACTAGGTCGGATTTTTGTCGATAACGGTTTTGTGACCGAAGACATTATTTCCGACGCGCTGGCCCGCCAACTCGATATTCCCTACATCAGCCTCAAGCAATACAACATCAAACCGCAAACAGTGCGCCTGCTGCCTGAAACGCAGGCCCGGCGATTTCGCGCCCTTGCCATGGAAGAGCGTCCCAACGGGATACTCATCGGCATGGCAGACCCGACCGATATGTTTGCCTACGATGAAATCACGCGCCTGCTCAAGCGCGATATCACGCTGGCCGTGATCAATGAAACCGAACTACTGCAAACCATCGATCGCCTGTATCGCCGCACCGAAGAGATCACCGGTTTGGCGCGTGAACTGGAGCAAGAATTAGGCGAGAGCCATATCGATTTTGGCATGCTGGGCGGCACGGGTCTGGAGGACGCCCCGGTGGTCAAACTGTTGCAATCGGTGTTTGACGATGCGACGCAAGTAGGGGCTTCGGACATCCATATCGAACCGCAGGAAAAACGCCTGCACATTCGGTTCCGCATCGACGGCGTGCTGCATCTGCAAACCGAAACCGATATCAAGATTGCCGCCTCGCTGGCCTTGCGCCTCAAGCTGATGTCCAACCTCGATATTTCAGAAAAACGCCTGCCGCAGGATGGCCGTTTTGCGATCGTGGTCAAGCGCCAGCAGATTGATGTGCGGATTTCGACCATGCCAACCCAATACGGCGAGTCGGTGGTGATGCGGCTGCTCAATCAAAGCGGCGACACCCTCAATCTGGACGCCATCGGCATGCCCAAAGACATGCTCAAACGCTTTCGCGCCATCATGCAGCGGCCCAACGGCTTGATATTGGTTACCGGCCCCACCGGTAGCGGCAAGACCACGACCTTGTACGGCGCACTGTCAGAGCTCAACACGCACGAAAGAAAACTGATCACGGTCGAAGATCCGGTCGAATACCGGCTGCCCGGCATCAATCAGGTGCAGGTCAACGACAAGATTGAACTGAGTTTTTCTCGCGTGCTGCGCTCGGCCTTGCGCCAGGATCCCGACGTCGTATTGGTCGGTGAAATGCGCGATCAGGAAACCGCCCAGATCGGCATGCGCGCGGCCATGACCGGCCATCTGGTGCTCTCCACACTCCACACCAACGATGCCATTAGCACCCCGGTGCGCTTGCTCGATATGGGCGTGCCCGGTTACATGGTCGCCAGCTCACTGCAAGCGGTGGTCGCGCAACGTCTGGTGCGCAAGGTGTGCGAAAGTTGCGCCACCGATTACACCTTGCAAGTGAGCGAATACGAATGGTTATCGGCCGAACTCGACGACCCCAATGGTGACCATCACTATCAGCACGGCCCCGGTTGCTCGCATTGCAACGGCACCGGTTTTCGCGGACGTATCGGGGTCTACGAAATGCTGGAAATGACCCGCACCGTGGCCGACGCCGCCAACAGTGGCGATCACGCCCATTTCATGACCGTCGCGCAAGCGCAATTGGCCGGAGAAACCCTGCGTCGGCATGCCATAGCGCTGGTGCTGGCAGGCAAAACCACGGTTAGCGAAGCGATGCGCATCAGCTACCAACTGGCGGACTAAGATGCCTTTTTTTCAATATAAAGCGCGCAATTTTCGCGGAGAATTAGTCAGCGGCGTCTTAGAAGGCAGCGACAGCAATGCCGTTGCCAGCCAGCTATTTAATACCGGCATCACGCCCATCGATATCAGCCCCACGCGCACGCCGAAGAACGGCTCTGAATCCGGATGGTGGGCGCGTCTGACCGAAGAAAAAATAAGCTCGCTCGACGTCCAGCTATTTAGCCGACAGTTGCATACCCTCCTCAAGGCGGGCGTGCCGATCATGCGCAGTCTGGCAGGCTTGCAAGAGTCGGCTACCAATAAAGCCTTCGGCGCAGTCCTCAAAGACATCCGCGAGGCGCTTGATGGCGGGCGCGAATTGTCTGTTGCGATGCGTCGTCACCCGCGCGTGTTTTCCAACTTTTATCTGAGCATGGTGCGCGTGGGTGAAATGACCGGCAGCATGGAGTCAGTTTTTCTGCGCCTGTTCGAACATCTGGAGTTTGAGCGCGAGATGGGCGCACGCATCCGTACCGCGCTGCGCTATCCCTCCTTTGTGATCATCGCCATGCTGCTCGCCATTGTCGTCATCAATATCTTCGTGATTCCGGCTTTTGCCAATGTGTATGCCGGATTCCACGCAGAGTTGCCGCTGATGACGCGCATTTTGATCACCAGCTCGAATATCACGGTGAAGTATTGGCCCCTGATGGCCGCCGTAGTCGTCGCCGTAGTGGTGTGTTTCAACGCCTGGTTGGCGACAACTGCCGGTTTATATACATGGGACAAGCGCAAGCTGGGCTTTCCGATTGTCGGCAAAATCATCCTCAAAGGCACGCTCTCACGCTTCGCCCGCAGCTTCGCCTTATCCAGCAAGAGCGGCGTGCCGATCATGCAAGGACTCAACGTGGTGGCGCAAACGGTAGACAACACCTTCATCGCCAGCCGCGTCGAACAAATGCGCGACGGCGTCGAGCGCGGAGAAACCATCTTACGTACCGCCACTGCTACCGCCGTCTTCACCCCGGTCGTCTTGCAAATGATTGCGGTTGGCGAAGAAACCGGTGAACTCGATGATTTGATGGATGAAGTCGCCAAAATGTACGAGCAAGAAGTGGACTATGAACTCAAGAACTTGTCGTCCCAGATCGAGCCGATTCTGATTTTCGGGTTAGGGATATTGGTGTTGATTCTGGCGTTGGGGATTTTCTTGCCG
>NZ_JBRIIQ010000086.1:0-16437 GCF_052976905.1 Glaciimonas sp. GG7
TTTAGCAGCATCGTTGTCAGCGACGCGCAGGGTAAGCCGATCACTAGCGCCAAAGCCGAGCTTGATGGCGCGACGCACAAAACCATGCGTGTGCCGTTGCCCACATTGCCCGCCGGGATGTATCAGGTGAAATGGGTTGCGGTGGCCGAGGATGGTCATCGCACGCAAGGTAGTTATCACTTCACGGTGAATTAATGGATCTGGTCGCAGACTGGCTGCAACCGCTGATGGCGGCGGTATTGAATACGGCGCTGGCAATCGCCGTCGGCGTTGCTGTGCTGCGACCAGCTGCTTTATCGGCAGCACACGCTGCTCGCCTCACTAGCATGTGCCGCCAGGCTTGCAGCCTGCTTGGCTTCGGGCTAGTCGGGTATTGGTGCGCTGGCACGGTTGCCATGACGCAGACCTCTCTGGCGGACCTGCCTGCCTCACTTTGGCTGGTACTGACGCAGTCGCATTTCGGTGCAATGCTGTGGGTCGCCCTGGCGGCCTGGATCACATTGATGGTGAGCGCTTTTAGCGTGGCATTGCCTGCCCGGAATACGGTGTTGACGCTGGGCCTGATGGGGTTTTCACTGGCACGGGCGGCAACCGGGCACGCGGCGGATCACGGTTTTCTCAGCATTGCGGTTGTCATTCATACCCTGCACGTGCTGGCGGCAACAGCATGGGCTGGTGCCGTGGTGGTCTGCGTGTTGCTCACGCCAGACTGGTCTGGCTGGCCGTTGCAACAGCGCAGTGCTTTGGCGCATCGTTTATCGGAAGTGGCGACGTTGGCACTGGTGGCGGTCGTCGGTACAGGATTATTTAATATAGCGCGCACTCTGGGTCAGGCTAGCCATATCTGGGATTCCGCTTATGCGTGGATATTGCTGGCGAAGCTGATTGCGGTGGCGCTTGCAGCCGCGCTGGGCGTGCGTAATCGCTGGTATTGGTTAGCGCAGCTCGATGACGACAACGCGGCTGGCGCTGGCGGATTCAGGCGAATATTGTTCATTGAGATGGTGTTGCTGCTAGTCGTGCTGGCGATCGCGGCCAAGCTGGGAACCACCATGCCAGCACAATAAGCGACTACAGATCGGTCCACATTCGCAATAAATTGTGATAACTGCCCGTCAGTTGCACCAGCGCATGCGCATCGGCGCCAGTTTGCGTGAGGCGTTGAATGGCGCTATCGAGATCAAACAATAAGGTTCGCTGGGTATCGTCGCGAATCATGCTCTGCACCCAAAAAAATGACGCCAGACGCGTGCCGCGTGTCACCGGATTGACCTGATGCAAACTGCTGGCCGGATAGACGATCATGTGACCGGCAGGAAGTTTGATGGTGTGCAAACCGTAGGTATCTTCAATCAGCAATTCGCCGCCATCATAGGTATCGGGGTCGCTCAAAAATAAAGTCACCGAGATATCGGTACGGATCTTGGCCCGACTACCGGGAATCTGACGTATTGCGCCATCGACGTGGCTACCAAACGCCATCCCGCCTTGATACAAATTGAACATCGGCGGGTAGACGTGATGCGGCAACGTGGCGCTGATAAACAACGGATGACGTTCCAGTTCAGCGAGAATAAGGTCGCCCAGTTCAATGGCAATCGACGCATGCTCGTTAATTTGCAGATTGCGTTTGACCTGCGCGCCCTGATGACCGGCTGAAGCGCGACCATCTACCCACGCATCCCCGGCGGCGTTGAGTTTATCGCGGACAAGATGCAACTGTTCGGCGTTCAATACGGCGGGGATTTGTAGCAGCATGGGACGATTACCTTTCTTTAGACCATTAAAAGCGATAGTCGACCGTCGCTAATAAAGTACGACCAACACCTGGTACGGAGCGACCACCATCGGAAGGAATCAGTGCATCAATGTAGTACTTATTGGTCACATTGAGCAGATTGAGGCGTACATCGTACTTCTGTTGATGGAAGGCCACCGTTGCATCCCAACGGGTGTAACCACCAGCAGCAACTACGTTGGTGTTGCTGGCAAAACGGTTGGACATATACAGCATGCCGCCGCCAACTTCCCAGATCTTGCTCAGGTTATAGGTAGACCACAAAGTTGCATTATCGCGTGGCGTATTGGCCAACGTTTTACCTTGTGTGCCATCCGTTGTTGAGGCTTTTATCACGGTTGGGTTCAGATGGGTATAGCCAGCAAGGACTTGCCATTGCGGGGTAATGCGACCGCTTGCACCAAGCTCAAAACCGGTGACACGTACGTCGCCATCAAGTTGATACACACCGGTTGTAACGAGCGAGCGAGCGTTGGTTTTTTCGATATCGAAGAGCGCCGATGTGAGTGACAGATCACCATTGAACAGATCCCATTTGGCGCCGACTTCATACGATTTGTTGCTCTCTGGCGCAACGCCTTGCAAACCGGAAGTCACTGTCAATTGTTCCAGCGAGGGATTAAACGAGGTGCCGTACGACGCATAGTAGGATTGCGCGCTGGTCGGCTGATAAATCAGGCCAGCACGCACGCTGGTAAAGTTCACGGTTTGATCGGCGCGCGTCAAGGGTGGTGTGCCGGTGGCGATGCTATTGTTCAACTCAGCTTGATAACGATCCCAACGCAGGCCGCCGACCAACTTCCATTCCTTATTAAGCTCGATGGTGTCATTAAAATATGCCGCCAACGCATTGGCGCTGGATTTGACGTGATTGCCAACAGTGGTCGTAACATTTGAAGGCTGCGATTGATAGACCGGATTAATGAGCGAAACAATCGGTAAACCGTTGCGGGTATAACCGGCATTGTCATATTCATCATGGCTGATTTCAGTACCGAGGATCAGCGTGTGCTTGAGCGAACCGGTCTCGAATTTGGCTATCAGATCGGTCTGATTGTCGATCGTCTGGTCATGAATATTGCGATCATGGCTGGCCAGTTTGGCGTATAGCTGGCTTAACGGCAGCGCTGTTGTATTCCCTAGCAGCACTGTCGGTAAGGCGGTGAATACCCCGTTTTTCATCGTGCCTACATTGTTTGCCGCAGTCTCACGCGCATCGGTTTTGTAATCGCTGAATTGGGTCTGATTACGGAAGGTCAGGTTCTCATTGATTTTGTGCTCAACGCGAGCACTGAGGATGGCGACATCCTGGATCGTACGATCATCATTGAGGCCGTAAAACGTATTGCGCGGAACATTGATCGGGTGATTATTGACCGCCGAGATACCGTAATCGGGCATGTCATGGTTATGCGAAATCAGGGCCGACACAGTCACTTCAGTAGGCTTACCGATGCCGAAACGCAAGGAAGGCGCAACGCCGAAATCCTGATTACTCATCTGGTCACGGTTTGTCTTCGCATCTTGCGCCATCATCTCAACGCGGAATGCCGAAGTGTCAGACAACTTGCGATTAAAGTCGCCTGTCGAGCGCACACCGCCGTTGGTATCCGCGCTGGCGGTGACTTGATTGGCATCGGTCAAAAATGGGGTTTTGCTGACTTGATTGATCACACCGCCCGTTGAACCGCGACCAAACAACATCGACGAAGGACCTTTGAGCACTTCAACTGATTCCAGATAATAGGTATCGCGATAGTACTGACCGCGATCACGCGATCCATCCAGATACATGTCGGTACGTGCGCTAAAACCGCGCAAGTTGAAGTTGTTACCGATCTGCCCGCCTTCTGCGCCGCCGATGGTGATACCGGGTACGTTGCGCAGGGCTTCTTGCAAGGACGCTACACCTTGGGCATCGAGCACTGCGCGATTGATGACATTAACGGACTGTGGAATATCCCGAATCTGAGTAGCGACCTTGCCGCCCACGGTGCTGACCACGGGGTTGTAATCGGTTTTATCAGCGCTACTATTGACCGTGACTTCCGGCAGTGAGGCTTCGCTCTGCGAGCCTGCTGCTGGCGCTGATTGTGCTGCCGGGGTCGATTGTGCGTAGGCGGTTTGTTGCAGTGCTACTGGCGCAGCAAAGGCTGCCAGCAAAGCGGCTGCCAATGGCGTGAGACGTCGGTTCATTACTTGATCCTTGATATTAGTCAGTGTTGTGCGCGATGTCATCGCACACTATGGGTCATTACGTTATAGCGATTGGCTGGCTGGCCGGATCAATGTAAAAAACCCAGTTGGCTGACTATGATTTCAAAAAGTAATAAAAAGACGCAGCAATATGTCGATACCGAAAGCCATTAACAGAACGCGCATTGAGCGTACGAATGGAAGAATAATCTGTAGGAAATATTTTATTTTTGCTGAATTAAGCGAGAATTTAATGGGAATGATTCTTATTGTCAATTGAAAATAAGGCGCACAAATATGGTGCAAAATATTTATTTTTAAAACATCGAATTGTGTTTATTTTAATGACGTAGGATTAACAACCATTGTCTGAAAATGTGGACCGCATTTTCACTCAGCACGGATGAAACAGGAGCGCTGGTCCATGCTTTTTTTTAGTACAAAAAACGCGTTAAGTTTCTAAAAAAGAAATACATTAAAAAACATTTTCTTGAGCTGAATTTTTTAGTAGTTGTTTTTTTACAACGGAACGTCAGTTAAAAAACTGAATAATTGCTTAGTTGTATCGCCTATCTAAACCGAAAAGGAAATCATGATGTTTACGCGAAAAATCTCGAATCAGCCCTATTTGTTCGCCTCCGTCTTGTTGGTGACGCTGGCAGTAACCGGTTGCGCCTCACCAGACAAACCTGCCAAGCCAGCTCCCATGGAAATGGGAATGATGGGCCAGACCATGCAACCCACACTCAATGGCGCGCATGAGGTGCCGCCCAATGACTCTGCAGCAAGTGGCGTCGTGAAGATCATGGTGGGGGCGAATAAATCCGTGAGCGGTAATATCACCACGACCGGAATTGATGGCAAAGCAGCGCACATCCATGACGGCGCAGCTGGCGTCAATGGCCCGGTGATCGTGCCGCTGAGCAAGACAGCGGATAACACCTGGTCCGTGCCAGCCGGAGCCGTGTTGAGCGATGCGCAATATGCTGACTTTTTGGCCGGAAACCTCTACGTCAACGTACATAGCGCAGCGCATCCGGGTGGCGAAATCCGGGCGCAACTAACGAAGTAATCGGCATTCAAAAAGCGCGGCGATAAGCGCTATGCGAACGCACGATTAGAAAAGCGACGACGATCACCATTTGGTGGTCGTCGTCGCTTTTGATTTCCATGCAGGGTCGATAGCGGTTGCAATGTTTGAGCTATCTTTATCCGATCTCAACATCCGGGTCCGATTGCGCCATGCGTACCGTATCGTCAACGCTAAGACTGCTCAGGGATGCCGGGGGAATAATCGTTGGATCAAGCCGTTTAAGCACCTCAAATACAGGCCCTTTGAGGCGCGCTAACAAAAGCCGCTTACCGTCGCAACTGCCTTTGATAAATCGATAAAAATCCTCTAACGCCTCAATGCTGGAGCTATCCAGATCGGGCGACTCTTCCAAACTGAGAATGACGGTATGCGTGGCCGGATCGGACGTGGCGATGACGCGCCGCGCCTGACTCAGAATCCGCTCCGCGTTGGCAAAGAATAGCGGTTCATTGGGGCGCAAAATCAGCATGCCCGGCACTGCTTGCGCCTGGGGATAGGTGGCCATGTTGACATAATTATGGCTTGCTCCAAGGCGACCCAAGACCAGAATCGAGGATGCAGAAAACTGCCGCAACACCAATACAATACTGATCCCGATGGCGGCTAATAAGCCATCTAATACGCCCAACAACAACACGCAAATGACGGCTGAAATCACCACGAATCGGTCCCGATGCCAAACAAAATAGGGCCGAAATAAGGCTGGCTTTAAGGTATGACTGACCGCGTGGATCACAATCGCCGCCAATACCGGCTGCGGCGTGAGGGCGATACTCGGCAATAGCGTGAGCACAATCGCCAGCACCACCAGAGCGGCTACCCAGCCCGCCATGCGCGAACTGGCCCCTGCGGCCTCATTGGCTGAGGTGGCGGAATATCCCGCCCCGACTGGCATACCGTGAAACAGCCCGGATAGCAGATTGGCTGCACCCAGCGCTATCAGATCGCGATTGGGCGACACATTATCGCCATGCTTGATGGCAAAACTGCGTATCGATCCGTACGACTCTGCATAGAGAATCATCACCATCGCAAAGCCAAGCTCGCCCAGACGTAGCCATTCGGCGCGCGATAGCAACGGCAATGTCGGCGTGGCTAACTGAAGATGGATGGTACCGACCAGACCGATGCCGTAGTGCGGCAAATCCAGCCATTTACCGGCAGCGATGCCCAGCGCGATGACAATGAGGCCACCTGGAAAATGTTTGAATTGTGCAAAGACAAATAACAACACCAGGGCGACGGTCGCAACGCCGACCCCGGCCCAATTCCAGCGCGCAATGTGCGCGAGTAGTTCAGGCACAAAGCGGATTACATCGCTGTGCGCAGGCGCGACGCCGACGACGCTGGCGCATTGTTTAAGAATGATCACTATCGCCAGTCCAAAGGCGAAACCGCGTAGCACTGGCTTGGCAATAAAATCGGTGACGTTGCCCATGCGCGCGCATGCTGCGAGCATAAAAAAAATCCCGGAGATCAAGACCAGACCAATCGCCAGCGTCAGTCTTAGCCCGTTGTCGCCATTGGCGATAGACGCGCTCGCCGCTGCCAGTACTGCGGCGGAGGATGAGGTGGCCGAGACGATGGCGAAGCGACTGGTACCGAGCACGCCGTAACACAGCAAACCGGCGAACAAAGCGATGACTCCGGCTTGCGGCGGCAGATTACCGATACTCGAATAAGCAACGGCTTCGGGTAACAATAAACCGGCAATCGATAGTCCGGCGATGACATCCTGCCAGCGATGTTGCCGATCACCGTCGTTGCCTGGATGTGGCTGGTCGTCGCTGCCGGAATAGACCGACGGTGGATAGGCGGCGCGCATCGGTTAATCCGCAATCATGCCGGTCCAGCCAGGCAGATAGCGTGCATCCTGGCTGCTGGCAAGCTTCTTAGCTTTGACGATCGCCTTCGCAAAATTCTGCTCAAGCATGACCAGCGGTATTTTGCTGCGAAAGAAATCGGCCCATAGAAATTCGCTAAACGGCGTCACCTCTTTGGCATATCCACCGGCGCGCCGCAGCTCTCCGGCAAGGCTGCGATACGGGTCATCCTGTAGTTGCTCTAGCCGCCTTGGGATTGCATCAAACTTGCAGCGCACACCATTGCCATCGTACGGATGCACCCATTGATGGTGATCCATGACGGTCCAGAACCGTGCTGGATTGACGTAAGAGAGATCTTTGAGTATTAACAAAAATACTGTTTTAACCTCTTCCTCTATCAATGCGAGGCCGAAATGATGGTGATCGACAATGTAATGTACGCCCTCGGGGCCAGAAATCGCAGGGAACCAATGTTGCGCCAAAGCCGCCGTCCGAGATTTTTTGCTGAGTGTCTCCCATTGCTTGCGCTTACGCGCCACCTCTTCCTTGCCCACAGTGATCTGCGTCGGATGCAATTTTTCCAGCTTAACGCTAACGAGTTGCGGATGCGCGTTTGGCATGCTGTACCCCTGTGAAGAAGATGGATGATCCGGTATTACGTGGGATTGCGGTGCGATTAAATTATTGTCAATTATGTCACAACGATGATCTGGATTAGCGGCTTTCGAATCCAATCCCGGATGATCTATTTACCGTCTCGTTTAGCCCATTCAGGTAGTATGCACACTCATCATTTTCACTTATGCCCTCCGGTTATTCATGCGCATCCTTGTCCGCCACCATCTGACGTCTGACTTTCGCGGATCGTTATATTTAGCATTCACCTTGCTGTTGACTGCGTTATTCACCACAGTCAATGCATACGGTGCCTCCGTCCCGACTATAACCAACCAGTCCCAAACTGATGCTGCCACGCGACCGCGTATCGGTTTAGTCTTGTCTGGCGGCGGGGCGCGCGGCTATGCCCATCTTGGCGTATTGAAGGTGCTTGAAGAACTGCATATCCCGATCGACTATATTGCTGCCACCAGCATGGGTGCGGTCGTTGGCGGCCTCTACGCTAGCGGCTTGTCAGCCGATGCGTTGGAGAAAAAACTGACAGACATCAATCTGAGCGATATCGCCTTTGATCGCAATGACCGGGCCAAACTACCGCAGTCGCGACGCGAAGATAACTTTCAATATCCGATTGGTCTGTCGGCCGGATATGGCGACGGAAAACTCAAATTAGCAACCGGATTAGTCCAGGGAAATCACCTATTGACCCTGCTGCAAAACTGGACTGCGCAGTTACCTGCCAACATCACTTTCGACCAGTTACCGACCCCGTTTCGTGCGGTTGCAACGGACCTTGGCAGCGGCGAGGAAGTCGTCCTGACAAAGGGCTCATTACCACGCGCCATTCGCGCCAGCATGGCCGTTCCCGGTTTGTTTGCGCCGTTTCAAATTGATGGCCACACCTTGGTCGATGGCGGCTTAGTCAGCAATTTGCCGGTCCAGCTAGCGCGTGACATGGGGTCCGATATCATCATTGCGGTCAATATCGCAACCCCTTTGCAAGACCCTGAAAATATAGACTCCCCTACTGCAGTAGCGCAGCAGATGGTGACTATTTTGATCCGCCAGAACGTCAAGGCGCAAAAGGCCTTACTCAACAAGAACGACGTCCTGATCGAACCGGAATTAGGCAATCTGTCTTTCACCGATTTTTCACGCGGGAAGGATGGTATCAATGCGGGTAGAGAGGCGACCGAGCGCCTGCGCCCGAAATTAATGCCCCTGGCCTTGCCTGAGGCCCAATGGGCAGCCTATCTGGCAGCGCGGCACAAAGGTAATACATCCATCAATATACTCACGGCCGATACGCGCATTGACGCCATCGAGATCACAACCAAAGGACCAGTCCCTGCCACCGTCGTGCAGCGCCAGCTTGATGTACGTGAGGGTGATCGCTACGATGTCAGCAACATTAACCAAGAATTGGCGCGACTCACCACCAACGGCGACTTCAAAAGCGTGACGCAAGAAATGGGGGTAAAAGATGACCGCACTGTCCTGAAAATTGATGCTGAGGCAAAAACATGGGGGCCGCAATTCTTATTATTTGGTTTTGGTGTGTCGAATAGCTTTGACGCCGGTGGCGGCTTCAATCTGCAAATCGGGCACCGCTTCCCATGGCTGACCCAAAGCGGTCTGGAGTGGCGCAACGATATCGTACTAGGCGACAAACAAGTCAATTGGCATACCGAGTTGCGCCAGCCTATTTGGAATACGCTGGGCGTGTACCTTGCACCTTATGCAGAATATAGCCGCCGGCGCGTGGATATTTATTCCGATGAAGGCCCTAACGCCGACACTGTTCCAACAACTTCTTATGTCATCACCAGTGCTACCGCCGGGGTGGATCTCGGTATGCCGATTGGTCGTTTGGGAGAGTTCCGTGCAGGCGTTAATTATCGTGAACTCAGCGGTCATCCTTTTTATAACTTTTTAAATATCTTCCAGTCCCAGCGTATCCGCCAAGCCACGGCACGTGCCCAGGTCACCATCGATCAACTTGACGACGCCCTATTTCCACGTAAAGGCTACTATTTATCGGCGGTGACTAACGTCGCATTTGGCGGTGCAGAAAACCGTTACAACGACGCACAGATAAAAGCATTGTGGGCCATCAGTACCGGCCGCCACACAGTCAATTTTGCGTTAGAAGGCGCAAGCGTGTACGGCAATAACAATAACGATAGTATCGGCAGCGGTGGATTAGGATTTACGTTGGGTGGCTTCCAGCATTTATCGGCTTATGCACCCGATCAGTTTACCGGTAACTATTTGCTCTACGGCAGGGTAACTTATCTGAATAATTTACAAAAAATCAGACTACCGGGACTGAGTAATCCGGTTTTCGGAACCTCACTGGAAATGGGAGATGTCTGGCAGACCCGCGACAACGTCAATAAAGGGCCATACAAAAAAAGCATCAGTATGTTCTTAGGCGGCAACAGTTTGATCGGCCCAGTGTATTTCGGGCTAGCTGTGGCGCCACAAGGTGTGTGGAATCTTTACTTGCAATTAGGGCGCGTGTTTTAAAGCGGAATGAGTATCCTCTATGGTCTGTTTTTTATTATCGGAGGAATACTCGGTGCTATCTGACGCATTGTTGGTGTATTACTTGACGGTACTTTTACGTACGAATTCGAGGCAGGTACATCAGATATCTTGCTTTATTTGGCTAACGTATCGGGAGGTATAGAATCGTTTTGCCTATTTTCATAGGGGTAATCAAAAGTATGCCGCAACCCTTCCCACTCTTGCTGTATCTCCGTGAGTAACAGCGGCGCACGGTCGATGTTTCCAGTAGATGCAGCGATCTCCAGTTGCGCACAGAGAGCGACCAGATGTGGCATGGCTATGACCAAAAAAGATCCCCGCATGCGATGAGCCAATGATGCAATTTCCTCTGCATCTGAGGCTTGGATGGCGATTGCACATCGATCAAGTTCGGCGTCAGTTAAGGCCACCATCTTCAGACGTAAATTATTACTAACGGACTTGGAAGAGTCCTCTGCCTCAACTAATTCAACTGTATTGAACTCTCTGGCGATACCGCCAACAGCTTGAAGGCTAAATAATTCGGCGTCCGTTTTGCACAGCAGTTTTGCCATCGCCGCACGCTTTTGATTGTAGATTGTCTTGGCACTGCGCTTGAGTGCAGCGGCTATTTCACTCACGCTATGGCCTGCGAGATATAACCTCAGCACTTCAGCCTCGCGACGCGATAATGCCACGAGGCCTCTTTTGCAAAAAACCTTCGATTGACGACCTATCTCACGAATACTGCGCCCGAGATAGCCATCTCCGCGCAGCGCACGATCAATTGCAACAATGAGTTCATTGACGTCATCGGCCTTGTTAATGATGGAATTAATACCATTAAATTCAAGCGCTGCAACAATGCCCAGACGATTGAGGGCAGTAAATACGACGATACAAATGTGCGGATACTTATCGCGTACACGTTTGAGCATCGTCAAGCCGTCTCCAAAGTCACCACCTGGCATAGCGTAGTCGGCAACTAGTACATCAACCTCGATCACGCTTAATCGCTCAAATAGTTCAGTCGAATTGGCTACCGGCGCGTAAGCGCTAAATCCTGGATGGCGATTGAGTTGCTGTGTCACTGCAACTGCAACAACAGGGTGATCGTCTGCAACCAAAATTCTTATATGTTTAATCGTCACGGGATATCTCTTTAGGACAAATCTTTGCAATATTTATTCAACACATTTCTTTGGATATGCGCCATCCAATTAATTGCTATCCATAGAGAAAATATGGAGTAAATACGCTCTATCGATGCAGCACAAAAGTAATCAATCTCGATGCAGTGTGCATTATTAAGTTACCCATTTTTAAGCAGCACCTGGCATAAAAACACAACTATCAAACTTCATCCTGATGAGACTTTTGGAGCTATGCTTGTTGTTAGGACTTATGCAAAATTGCAGACTAAATAGAAAATGGCGCACCGTTTTTCAGGTACGCCATTTTCATACTTAACCAATCTGGACCGTTATATTGTCCGACCAACTAACCTACATTAAAACTTGTGACGAATACCAACGCTCATCGAAGTTTGCTTGCTGCTGCCATTGGGCTTAGTCGCTGCGTCATCCCATACTCCGACTGGCGATTCGTGCGATCCCTTTGCATAAGACAGGAAGCCGTAGACGTCAGTGCGCTTGGTCAAAAAGTAATCAACACCGAGGTTAAGTTGATTCGTATTAGGTTTTTTGCTTGAACTATCCAACTCGGATGTGTAACGAACGTGTTGAACGCTAGCCAGCAGATGCAGCGGTGCTGACAGAGCATAATCAGTACCGATTTCGTATACGTCCTGACGTCCCACTGTTGGCACTTTAACGCGTGACCAGTTACTGTAAATACGCGCTGGACCAGCTTCGTAACTACCGCCCAGACTAAGTGTCTTGGCTGCAGTCGTGCCATCGGCAGGCAAATCAACGCCTTCATACTCGCCTAATGCCACTAATTGGCCAACCAATGAATCACTAGGATTTTTGCCAAATTTAGACTGGAAGTAACCCGCATATAGTGCCAGTGCATCGTTCTTGTAGATACCACCAAGGCCGAAGGATTGCCCTGCACTGACCTTACCAGCTTGCTCGCCTAAACCATAAATTACGCTACCGGTGAAACCTTTCATCTCTGGCGTGTTGTAACGAATAGAATTGCTTACGCGTGCACCACCCAGGCGATTTAAATTATGCGTGGTCTTGCTGACAATAGAACCGAAATCCTGGTTTGAGGTCAGTGCGCCCGCATCGTCTAGCATGTCGGTTTGATTACCAAACAACACCGTACCGAAGCCACCTGAGAGTCCGACAACCGATTTACGATTGAAAAACTTGCCTTGAGCACCTCCGCCGGTGCTGTTATCGAAACCGCTTTCAATTTGGAATATAGCGCTCAAACCGCTACCCAGATCTTCAGTGCCTTTAAAGCCGATACGCGAACCTTGGATGACACCGGAATTCATACTGAATTTGCTACCAGTTCCTGTGCCGTCTTCTTTTTCGATATTGTTCGAATAAGTAATGCCTGTGTCGACAATACCGTAGATGTTGACCGAGGACTGTGCTTGAACCAGGCCAGCAGTTGCGCTAAGTACTGCCAATGCAATAAGTGATTTTTTCATGGATATTCTTTATTAAGTTGAGAGTGCCGTTTTAAGAATCCGCACATCGGATACGAAAAATATCAGCCGTTTTGTGCTGGGCGATTATCCCCAAAGAAATTCCAACCAAATTTGGGATTTTTCCCAAAAGTAGGCTTTGTTGTACAAATAAAACACTGGTTGAAATGGCCGGCATTCCCTGAGTCGGGAACATGAATAGTGTCAAACGCGCTCAATCGAGTTGAACGATCAGGAAGCGCTAAGGGTACGCGGCTATGCTGGTAATGGCGCATCCGTTTTTTAAAAACACACGTATGAGGTTGGATTTTGAATTACGCGATAAGTAAGGACGGCATGCGTTAGTTTGCAGTCCACTCCGCATCAGAAATTTCTCAGGTCGGACAGTGCCGACCGTTTGGAAAAATATTGATATAAATACAGAAAATCGACGTGACGGCACAACAAACTAAACTATCGCCATTTTTCGCCTGAACATTTTGTATTCATCAGTAATCACAATCGCTCCGGCATCGACTGGCGCTAAATAGCGCGGCAAATCCATCACCCGCTCCAACGCGATGGCTAATCTGCGTCGACCAGATGCCGACATCGTCGTCATCGGTAATCGTGATGTATCTTCTATCCTATTTTGCAAAGCCAGCGAAGCCTTAATCGGCCCAGGATTTGGCTCCGAAAACAGAAGACGAATCAACGGCAACAGATCATCGAAAATAGCACGCACCCGGGCGACTTCTCCGGCTTGCATCAACGCGTACATACGCACATATAAATCTGGACGAATATACGCTGCGGTAGAAAGAGCACCGTCCCCGCCCAACAAAAATGTCGTCAACATGAGTGTGTCGTCACCACATAAAGCCTGCAACGCCGTATTTTTAATCACCTCTGTCAATTGCAAAACATCGCCGCTACTTTGGTTGTATGCGGATGAATGCCACCGCATCTTCGCACGCACTGATCACGACACGGCGCAGTTGCGTGACACAATAAGTCGGAATAGTCAGGTGCATGATGCAGTTCTGATTGACTGCATTTTCGTCAGAAAAAACCTGCCTGGGGATACGTTGTTGCAGAGGATTGCGGAGTCGAAAAAACCGCTAAGCCGGGCTCAACGCCTATCCTTTGGAGAGAGTACTGAAGACGCTGTGGCGGCACATGCAGGGTGAATTTTGTGTCGGCAATTCGGGGCCGAGAAAGATAGTGGCGTAACGTCAAAAATTGCTCTGAACATTGCTGTGTCGTCTTATTCATCTATAGCCCTCTTCCGTGATCATCATGGAAGAAAAATTAATAGATCAGACGTAAAGATTGTCTAAAAATGATGCGCAGCAATGTATCCATTGCGTAAAAATGACTAATGTATTTCTAATGAAGCATCGACATAAAAAAGCCAAACCGAACTGGATACAGATCGGTTTGGCGAACTAGTTTTACGCTCCACACTAATCGGCAGACAACGCCTCTAACGCCATACCCCGCGTCTCAATTCCCATAAAAAATACTAGCGCAGCGGCAACCAAAAAGCATAACGCGCCCACTGTAAACACCCCACCCTGTCCCCAAGTCGGCAACACCACGCCGACAATATACGGCCCCAGCAAGGAACCTACGCGGCCGATGGCAGAAGCAAAGCCTGAACCCGTCGCACGCACGCCGGTGGAATACAACTCGGGCGTATAGGTGTAGAGCACAGCCCACATACCGAACAAGAAAAACTGCATGCACAGACCGGTCGCAATTAAGGCGTTTTCATGTCCGCTCATGGCACTTTTTCCGTATAGAAAAGCCATGAGTGCAGCGCCCATCAGCGACGCTATGCAAGTCGGCTTACGCCCCCATTTTTCGACTAGCCATGCCGCAGTCAAAAAACCGGGAATCCCGCCCAAGGAAATCAATACGGTGTACATCACCGATTTCGTCACGGCAAATCCGCCTTGTTGCAACAAAGCCCCAAGCCACGTCGTTAAACCATAGAAGCCGAGCAACGCAAAAAACCATAGACCCCAAATCATGATGGTGCGCGTGCGATGCTGCGGCGACCAAAGTGCCATGAAAGAATTGGTACGACGCGCCGCCGATGTAGTCGTCGGAGGCGACCAGACCGGCTCCGGCAAGGTAGTGAGTTTGAGACTCTGCTTTACTTTGTTCTCGAATTTTTGCAAGACCGCCTCGGCTTGTTCATGGCGTCCGGCATGCTCCAGCCAACGCGGCGACTCTGGAATGAAACGACGCACTACCAACAAAAATAATGCCGGTATGGCGAGTACCACAAAGACGCTGCGCCAGTTGTAAGAAGACAGAACAAAATAGGAAATCAATCCGGCCGTAATAAATCCCAACGGCCAGAAACCATCCATTAACGCCACATATCTGCCGCGTGCTTTAGCAGGGATAAATTCTGACATCAAGGTTTGCGCTACCGGAAACTCCATCCCCATGCCCAGTCCCAGCAGAAAGCGATAGGCCCCAAGGGTAAATGCATCCGGTGCGGTCGAGCACAAATAGCTGGCGACTCCCCAAATAATCATGCTGACCTGGAATACCGGCTTACGCCCAAAACGATCAGCCAACATCCCCGACATCGCCGCCCCTAACACCATGCCAACAAAACTCATGCTCGCCAGTGCGCCCGCTGCCTGAGTCGATAAACCAAACTCCGTTTTGATAGAACCCAATACAAAAGTCATCATGCCGAGATCAATCGAATCGAAGAAAAATGCCAACGCGATGATAAAGAAAATCATTTTGTGATAACCACTGATCGGCAAGCGCTCCAGCCGTGCCGCCGCTTGCGGACCGCGCCCGAGATGCATTGATACATTTCCGTCCATAGCACTTCCCCTCGTAGATTAACTTTTCCCCTGTTTTAGTTTGTTTTATATAAATATATATTGCCGTTCAGATAACGACACTAACGTGTGGATTTGCGTCGTAGAAGGTACGCACCTTGGCTAAGACGGCTTGGGATTTTCAGGCAGACAGGCAGGCGGCTAGGCTAAAAGAAAAAGAAGCCGATTTTGAGGCAGTCATAGAGGATGGGGGCATTGCCGACAACCTTCACAGTTATCGGCAACAAACAACAAACGGCAGAGGGCAGACGGCAGACAATGGCGGATCAAATCTGGAGATCAGCGTTCTTTAATACAAATGAAAATGACTGCCGCCAAACAGTCCGATCAGGCCTATTGCTATCAGATAAATGGCAATAATAAAGTTCAACAATCTGGGCATCACTAAAATAAGAATTCCAGCAATCAGGGAAAACAACGGAACCATCGTGATGTGAATATTCATAAAGGCAGCCTCGTTAAAATGAGAAGGATTGTAATGACGCTATTCGATGCATGAAAAATCATCGATTCGCATATGGCGTAATAGTACGTTCATCGCCAATCCCTTACTCGTGCTTAGGCTCATTTTTTTTGTCCGGATGGTGATGATCGTCCTCGTGCGGCTCAGCATGGTTATTCGGTGCTTGTGGGTGCTGCTGCGTTTGTGGAGGCCGTTCTGGCTGACGCATCTCCGGACGTGGCTGCGGTTGCGGCGCGCGCTCTTGCTGACGCTCTTCCTGGTGCATCAGCGGTTGCGGAGGACGTTCTGGTTGATGCATCTCCGGACGTGGCTGCGGTTGCGCTGCACGCTCTTGCTGATGCTCTTCCTGGTGCATCTGCGGTTGCGGAGGACGTTCTGGCTGACGCATCTCCGGACGTGGCTGCGGTTGCGCTGCACGCTCTTGCTGATGCTCTTCCTG
>NZ_JBRIIQ010000087.1:0-16434 GCF_052976905.1 Glaciimonas sp. GG7
CCTTGAGTCCCAGCACAATGATGGTATCGAAGGCCGTGAGCAAAACCCCATTGACCAGCGAAACGCCAAACAGCAACTTGAACGCCAGCGCACTACCCAGTACTTCGGCCACGTCGCAAGCGATGATGGAAACCTCGGCAAAAAACCATAGGGTTTTGCCTGTTCGTGGACTGTATTGTTCACGGCAATGGACGGCAAGATCTTTTTTGGTGGCGATCCCCAAGCGCATGCTCAGGCATTGCAAGACGATCGCCGCCAGACTCGACAGAATCACCACGAACAGCAGGCTATATCCAAATTGCGATCCGGCCTGAATATCGGTAGCCCAGTTACCGGGGTCCATGTAGCCAATCGACACCAACAAGCCAGGACCGGCAAAACGCATTATCTTGCGCCAGAGCGGCGCGCCCTGCGCAACAGCGACTGAGCCGACGACTTCAGAAGGACAAAACGGGGCAGTCGCCGTAGTGGGCAAACGAAACATATTGATTCAAACCACGATAGAGTGAGCTGGCGAACTATGAACCACCCAATCGCCTGCTTGCTGGGGTTGCACAGTGTAACGACTTTATGCCCCCACCGCTCTCACCGTCCTCACTGTCATTAACTGCGCTTATAAATATCATCAAAGCGCACCATATCGCCCTCCCCCAAATACGCTCCCGATTGCACTTCAATCCAATACAAAGGTATTTTTCCCGGATTTTCCAAACGGTGGGCCATCCCGATCGGAATGTAAGTAGATGCATTTTCAGTCAGCAATTTTTCCTCCTTCCCGCACGTAAAACGCCCGGTGCCGCTGACCACCACCCAATGCTCGGCCCGATGATGTTCACCGGGCTTGACCGTAATGCGCTTGACCTGACACTGCTGGCTGGGTGATAGACGCGGGTATGGTTCAAATGCTCTGTGCGGCTATTTTTTTTGAGGATATCGATGGTGTAGCGACGCAATAACCGGCGCGGCCCAGATCAGGACGAAGAAAAAATAGAACTCGACTTCCGGCGTAATGCTCCAGAACACCGATACATTCCACGAAAACAAGACATGCCGCAGAATATTTTTTCTAGAGAATTCGTAGATAAAATTCGGGTCAATCAAGGTGTAGATAAAAAATGCCATCAACACCACAAACAAATACGCCGGTGCAATGCGTGAGAATCGGGAGATCGCATAATCGGTCATGCTCAGTATTGAAAACGGCTTGCTGATATACAGTACGCCATCAAAAATCCGCTTAACGTAAAGAAGGCCGTCACCCCGATTTCATCGGCAAAATTCTCTCAACATGGAAGCGAAAATCGGTACACCGCATTGCTAAACACCACAATGAGTGCAGCGGCACCACGCAAACCGGTAATGGCGTTGATTTTGATTGGAAGCATGACTTTACCCCTTAGATAACAGAGAACGCTCTTTAGGCATGTTGACATTTACATGCAAGAAAACCCGTTCGTACTGAGTAGCCCATAGGGCGCATCAAAATATATACATGCGTTGGTGCATCTTCGATACGGCACTACGTGCCTACTCAGTCCGAACGGTTTAATGATTCATCACAAACTTTATAAACACACCCTGATCCGTCTTAATGCCACGCCAAATTGTTATAAACATCCACGTATCTATCGGCGATATGTCGCCAGCTATAACGCTGCACAAACGCCTGCAATGGGGTTCGCCTGTGCGCGTAGGCACACAAGGCGGCATCCGCGTTGCCATGCAAGGCACGATGAAACGCCATCACCCGCTGCGCGTTTTTTACTGGTGACGATATCGAACTGCGTGGCCATGTAACCGGCGACCAGTTGCGCAGGTAAGGTGCGGCCCGGGATGGGGTCAGTCCCTTTGTCATTGAGCAGCAGCGTGGCTGAGGTTTTATAGGTTTGGGGGATAACCAGACTCACGGCGATGGTCAGCGCGACCATGACCAGTAATGTCGCCAGAATGATGTTGGTGCGTGCACACAAGATGATCAGTAGCTGCGTCAAAGTCATGACGTCCCCCTATGGATACACATCAAGGCGATTTAAAACAGACTTTCTTTGACAACCACAACGTCATCGGCCTTAAGTTCATCCGCGTTTTTGGCGTCGATCATTTGCAGGTTGCCTGCGGCGTCGCGGCGTTTGATGCGCAAGCCGCGCTCTTACCGCGCGGGGTTAATCAGTCAGTAAACCTGCCATTTTCTTTTCCGCTTGCGCGATAGAGAGGCCACCGACGCTGACATTGCCGATCAACGGAAAAGATATATTTCCTGCCTCGCTAACGGTCGCCTCCAGGCTCAGATCCGGGTTTTGCCAAATACCGCTATTTTTAATCCGTCACCCACCCCAAAATGGCGTATCGGTAACTTGTACGGCGCTGCCTGCCCCAAGCGCAACGGTGAGTAGTAGCGCCAATCAGCACGTATAGACTTGTTTCATCATGGTCTTCACCTTTGCAAGTGATCACGTCGGGTTCAACTGGCTCATTCAAGCTTGGCGACGATGCTTTTAGCGGATTTCCGGGGAGAAATTTCGGGCTCTCGTACTGTCTTATCAGGCACAGTTTTTTCGGGCAACCTCATGCGCTGCGGCGGCGCGTCCTCAAGCACTTTCGACGCTTGGTCGACATACTCGATTTTCGCTAGTGGCCGCAAACGTGCAATCTCTGTGGCTGCCACTTCTTGCAGGGTCTGGTTGATCAGAAAGCGCTCGATCTGCGGCGCGGCGGCGGCGGCCGTGATGGGACTATCGCGCATATCATTGAGCGTACAGAGCAAAAGCCGTCGCCGTCCGCCTTCTTTAAGGATAAATAAATGGTTTCTGTCGAAGTTCTGTAGTTGGTCGATCACCTCTGAGGACATATCGGCGCTGGTGTAGGACACGATGCTTTTTATATACGCGATATTTTGCTTGTCCAGCCAGGCTTCTATCTGCTCCAGCGATGTTGCTTCGGCCATCGCCAATCTGAGCGGCACACTAAAATCTTCCGGCGCGATGCTTAATTGATTGATATCGAGTATTTTCCGATGCGAAAATAATTCTGGATGGGCCTCAAAATAGGCCGCAATGGTTTCTTTCGAAGGTGCTCCCAGTGCCGCCGATTCCGACTCCAGCCAGGCTTGCACAATGGCCTGCGTCTTAAAGTGATCAATGGCCTGCATCACTCTGGGATCACGATCTATTTTTTTGCGCATGGCTTCATCACGCAAAATCTTGCGATTAATCAATACCTCCAACGTATGCGCACGCAGTGCTGATTTGGCTACGTCGCTTTCGCTTTCTTTTTCTGGTTCCAGACCTGCATACAATAATTCGGTATCAAGTTGCAGCGCCGTGATGGGATCGCCGTTGACTTTGACCAATACCGTGCTGGTAGATACTTTTTGATTGCAGGCCGTCAAATTCATGAGTAGTGCCAGCGCAGCTAATAGTGAAGCGGTACTGCGCCAACTTCTATAGCCGATATGTCGCGCGAGGTTCACGATCGGACTCCAAAAAAAGTGCGTTGAATAGTCCCTTGGGCAGTGCTTTATGCGGCTACCGTTCGTACTGAACCCTTCAGCAGCCAAAATCATTACTTTACCGTTCCAAATATTTTGTTATATTTTTCGCCACTGCCATTGATAAAGATCAAAGAATGCAGGACTCTTAACAAAATATGCGTGACAACGGATATGCGACCCCACTTCCCAAGTAATAAAAATGCCATAACGCAACGTAAGCGAAAGTATTTTCAAAGTACGTAGCCTTCCAACAACAATTTAAGAAAAACCGTATTGACGGATTATTGTGTATTTGCATATTATGCAAATACATCGATGCATATACATAGAAAGAAATGCCATGCAAATGCAATCACAATGTACTTGCTCAAAACTGCGCCAGCTCACACGTAAAATGACCAGTATTTACGATCATCATCTTGCCGCTGATGCACTGACGATCAGTCAATTTTCGCTATTAGCCCGAATCGGCAAATGCGGCCCTGTCGGCGTCATTCCTTTATCGCTCCAGATGGGCATGGATCGCAGCACGATGAGTCGTACTCTCAAGCCGTTGATCAGCGCGGGATGGATAGCGACTGTCGATTTACCGCTGGAAATGCTGACCGACAAACGCTCATTTGGCGTCGGCCTGAGCACCGCAGGACATCAAAAATGGCAAGACGCCCTGCCCGGCTGGCAAAAAGCGCAAACAGAAATCAGCACCATTTTAGGAAAACAAACCCATCAGGCTTTGATGAATCTCGTCGATGACGCCAACGCTAAATTTCTTCCTCTTTAATCTCTTCCATGAATAAAACTGCTCAACTCATCATGGCGCGCACACGGTTTAGTTACGTGTGGGTCGTCGTTGGTATTACTTTTTTGGTGCTGCTAGCCGCTGCCGGAATACGCGCTACACCATCGGTAATGATTCTGCCGCTGGAGCATGAATTCGGCTGGACCCGCACCACTATTTCGTTTGTTATTTCGGTCAACATTGCACTCTACGGGTTAATCGGGCCATTCTCGGCGGCGTCGATGCAGCGTTACGGGATACGTCCGATCGTGCTGGGCGCGCTGGTGTTACTAGCTGTCGGCACATTTTTGAGTACCTTTATGACGATGCCGTGGCATATGGTGCTGGCCTGGGGCATTCTGGTCGGGGCTGGTAGCGGTGTTGCTGCCAACACACTGGCGGCGACGATTGTGAGTCGTTGGTTTGAAACCCGGCGCGGCTTGGCGATGGGGTTGCTGACTGCCAGTTCGGCCACTGGCCAAATGGTATTTTTACCGCTGATGGCGTATATGGTCGAGCATTTCGGCTGGCGCTCTGTAGCGATACTGGTATCAACCGTTGCGGCATGTGCGATCCCCTTGGTGGCGATATTTTTGCCCGAGCGTCCGCAAGATCTTGGCTTGAAACGCTACGGCCAATTGGAAGAGTTGCCGCCGGAAGCTGCCGGTAAGCACAAAAATCCTCTGACGATTGCTTTCGAAGCATTGGGTAAAGTCGTCAAAATCCGTGACTTCTGGCTGCTCTTTTTTAGCTTCTTTATTTGTGGGATGAGCACCAACGGCTATATCGGTTCGCACTTCATTGCGATGTGTGGAGACTATGGGATTTCAGCTGTCGGCGGCGCGAGTTTTCTGGCGACGATGGGCTTGCTCGATCTGGTGGGGACGACGATGTCGGGCTGGTTATCGGATCGTTACAATCCGCGCGTGCTGCTGTTTTGGTATTACAGCTTGCGTGGCGTGGCGTTGATTTTCCTGCCGCACGCTTTCGGTCTGAGCTATTTCGGCTTGCCGATCTTTGCGATTATTTATGGTCTGGACTGGATTGCGACCGTGCCGCCTACCGTGCGTTTAGCCAACGATGTATTTGGCCGACTAGCCGCACCGATTGTGTTTGGCTGGATTGTAGCCGGCCATCAATTGGGGGCTGCTACGGCCACTATGCTGGCAGGGACGCTGCGTAATAGTTTGGGTAGTTATACGTTGTCGTCAATGTTGATGGGGGCGGCTTGCCTGATTGCGGGGGTGTTAGTACTGCAGATAAAAGGGCATCGCGTCGGGGGTGAATTGGTGCCAGTAACTGCATAAAATATTGCTTGGTAATGGTAATCATTAAGTGTGGGCCCTCAATATTGAGGGCCCTTTTTATTCCGATAAAAAGTCTTGCGCCACGTAACCTCATCGTTACAGTAACTGTAACGATACTTACCTACGGATAGTTACAACCGTACAGTATCCCTGTCTGGAAAAATAAACGATTTTTGCATTACCCGACAAAACGGTTTATGTCACCTAAAAAGGCAGTAATTGTGTGTGGCTGGTGGCAATTTTTGGTAAGTTCTTCCTTCTACTTTTTTAAACTGGAAGTAATACAAAATGCGCCTTAACACTTTATTGGGACTATCCGTATTGGTAATCTGCGTCGGCGCAAAAGCTGAGGTTATAGCCGATGTTTATCGAACTGCAGAGGGACTCGAAGGGGAGGCGCTGATCCATCAATTGCAAGAAATCAGCGCCAACAATCATACTCCTGCAAGTTATAGAAATATCTGGCTGCTGCTGCAGGAAGCAGATCGGGATCCAGCCAATGAGAACAATGTGCTCACGCTCTACAGCCAACAATCCATTCCCAAACGTTGCAGAGTGGGCGCTAAAGCAGAAGCCTGCCCGCAAGAGTGGAACCGTGAACATGTCTGGGCAAAATCGCATGGCTTTCCGCAGCAAGGCCAATGGGCGCATACCGACGGCCATCATTTACGGGCGGCGACCGAATACTGCAATAGCCTGCGCGGTAATCTTGACTTTGCCGAAGGGGGTGAGGTCTTTGATGGCTGCCCTTCCAACAAACGCACAACAGACCACCCACGAACATGGGAACCTTCAGACGCGGCCAAAGGACAAGTTGCGCGGATGATGTTCTACATGGCGGTACGTTATAAAGGCGACATCGTAGAAAAAACCCCGAATCTGCAATTGGTTGACAGGACAACGGAGATCAGGCTGCCGGAATCTGGCAAGCTCTGCACGCTGTTGAAATGGCACGAAGCGTATCCGGTGTCTGCCGAAGAACAACGACGCAATAACATTGTGGAGGTGTTTCAGGGTAATCGGAATCCGTTTATTGATAAGCCGGAATTTGCCGGGAAGATTTGGGCTGGGCAGTGTGGGTAGAGAATCTGCCCGGGAAACAGCTTATGTCCACGAGGTCTGATTTTTTGGTAATGCCTGGTTTGGATCGTAGGCAATGATCGAGTCGGAAGCGCCTAAAGCATCGTTGTATAGAACAAGATTTGTCCCGCCCGTAATAACTGACTGAAACATAATCCCCTTGCCGCCAGCGGCCAATACCTGGTCACCAATCACCCAAGTGGGCGGCTCAATCCCTTCATTGAAATACAACTTGCGCCAGTCGCAATAAAAATCCTGCCAAAGAGCATCCCAAATCCCAGTAAAACCGTTCCGAAAATCCACCACTGAATTAGCAACGATTTGATAGCTCACCATTAAAGCCTGTGGCAAAAGAGCATCAATTTGTTTGTATTCAGCAAGCGCGGTTTCAAGTTCCAGTGACAAATACAACGCATTGATACCAGGACGATTTACACGCCCACCATGTGCGCCCGCACCGGCACCACTGGTGGGTGCATAAGCCCATTTTGGGTCATGTATCCGATAGGCGACAGTATTAAGTGTCGTGAAAATTATCTAACGAACCCGGCTTGTAGCGATTGAATGTATTGAATCAGCGCCTCAGTACGCCCTTCGGAAACAATATCTTGTGGTGTTTTGTAATCAAAGAGCGGAAGTGGATTATTTTTGTACCAGTAGATTGCTTGTTCAACGCTGCCAGTGATATCAGCCGCTGCACGCATAACCCGTACTGATTCGCGCAGGTAGTGCTGCACGCTTTCTGCATCGGGCGCACGGCGTAGCGTATTGCGATGAACATGTGCTTGCGTCGCAAGCGTTTGCATGTCTACGCGTAATGCTAAACCATAGCGTTTAGGGGAAATGGAGGATGGGCTTGCATTTACGTCGTGCAAGTAACGCATGAATCCATCAAAATTACGTTCAAATACGGGTATTGCTTCAAGGATTGCCATATTGGCCTCACATTCAAAATGCACTATATTTGCACCCAATATTTAACGTAGCAAGTGCAAATTAGACAGCCCGATGGCGTCGATTGTATGTAACTTTTTAAAGTCTCAGAAAATCCTTAGCGCCCACTCGACAGAATGATGGCAATAATTGAAAACGCCGTCCGACCTAAAGGCCGGATCAAACTCGATTCTCTGCTGGCCGAGATTGGCCGCGAAGTCAGCGGTATAGATCTTGAGATCGAACGCGATAGAACACCGACTAAACCCGTGAGGGTTTAACCTGGAAACGATAGCAGCTCTACCGCAGACTGATTGTTATGGTTCTAAAAAACAAGAATGGCTCTCAAAATTGAGAGCCATTCTTGTTTTTGCAGTGGCGTTTTTCTGGTAAAAAATCACGCTACTAACTCAGTTACGTACTCAATATTCAATGCCCATCAAACAATTTCATAATGCTGTTCTTCTCAGCATCCTCCTGCGTCGCTGGCGTGCCATCTTCATTCATGCCAAAGCCGCCACCCACGCCTAGCGAAGCGATAAAACCGTTGCCGGGGGTGAAGTTATCGAAATACAGTTCGTTATTAATGGTGGTGATCCCTTCGGGCATTGGCATTTGTACTTGCGGCACGCCTCGCAAGGCGCGGCCCATGTAGCTGACCCAGATTGGCAAGGCCAGTTGCGCGCCGAACTCCCGGCTGCCCAGGGTTTTCGGTTGATCGTAGCCCATCCATGCGACGGCTACCAATGAGTTTTGATAACCGGCAAACCAGCCGTCGAAGGCGTCGTTAGTGGTCCCGGTTTTACCGGCGATATCGGTGCGGCCCAGTACGTTGGTGCCTGCGCCGGTACCGCGCTGGGCGACCGATTGCAGCAAACTGGTCATAACGTAGCTGTTACGCGCCGCCAGTACCCGCGTGGCGTTTTGTCCGACGATTTCGGGCTGTGCTCTTGACAGTACGGCACCGTGGGCGTCGAGGACTTCGGAGATTAAATAAGGATTGACGCGATAGCCGCCATTGGCCAGTACGGCGTAAGCGCCAGCCAGTTGCAGCGGTGTGGTCTCTCCAGCGCCCAACGCCATGGGTAAATAGGGCGGAATTTTGTCGCGATCAAAGCCGAAATGTGAGGTCACGTAGTCTTGCGCGTATTGCACGCCGATGGCATCCATTACGCGTACCGTAACCAGATTTTTCGAGCGCTGCAAACCAGTGCGTAACGGCATCGGCCCGTCTGGACTGTCATCGTCTTTCGGCTCCCAATTGGGTTGCCCTGGACCGGCAGGAAACGAGACCGGCGCGTCGTTGACTATCGTGGCGGGACCGAAGCCTTTTTCGAGTGCGGCGGAATAGATGAACGGTTTAAACGTGGAGCCAGGTTGACGCCATGCTTGGGTGACGTGATTGAACTTGTTTTGATTGAAATCAAAGCCGCCGATGAGGGTCTTGATCGCGCCGTTTTGCGGCGTGAGCGCAACTAGCGTAGCTTCGACCGAAGGTAATTGCGTGATTTGCCAGCCTTTGCCCAGCTCTTTGCCGGTTTGCGTGACGCGAATGACCGAACCGGGTTCAATCCGGATATTTTTTGCCGCTTTCGGATTCAGGCCTGACGCTGCAAAGCGCAAACCGTCGCCCGTGATGTTGACGATGGTTTCGTTGCGTAGCATGACTTGCACTTGCTTAGGGTTGGCGCTGAGGACGACTGCCGGGACGATGTCGTCATTGTCGGGCTTGTCATCCAAGGCATCGCCGATGGCGGCCTCGCGCTCATCCGCATTCGCAGGCAAGACGATCAATGCTTCCGGACCACGATAGCCGTGGCGGCGATCGTAATCCATGACGCCCTTGCGGACCGCTTCATAACCAGCTTGCTGATCGGCCGAATCAAGCGTGGTGGTGACGGTTAAGCCACGGGTGTAAATGGTGTCTTGATATTGCGCATACAACAGTTGACGCACCATTTCGGTCGCATATTCGGCATGCACGCTGTAGGTGTTGCCGGAGGTTTTGACCTTAATGTCTTCGGCCATGGCCTGGTCGTACTCGGGCTGGGTAATGAATTCCAGCTCACGCATGCGTTTTAATATGTATTCCTGACGAATCCGCGCGCGCTTGGGATTGACGACCGGGTTATAAGCTGACGGTGCTTTGGGTAGTCCGGCCAGCATGGCGGCCTGGGCTAGCGTGATGTCTTTGAGTTCCTTACCAAAATAGGCGCGTGCGGCGGCAGCAAAGCCGTAGGAGCGCTGCCCCAGAAAAATCTGGTTCATGTAGACCTCAAGAATCTGGTCTTTGGATAAAGCGGATTCTATTTTGTAGGCCAGCAGAATTTCATAAATTTTGCGTGAGTAGGTTTTTTCGCTCGACAGAAATACATTACGTGCAACCTGCATCGTGATTGTGCTGGCGCCTTGCGAATGCGAGCCGCGCAGAATATCGGTTCCTATCGCCCGGCTCAAGCCGATGATATCGATACCGCCATGCTGATAAAAGCGTGCGTCTTCGATGGCCAGCACGGCATTTTTCATGTTCGCAGGAATGTCTTGCAACTTAACCAAACTTCGCCGTTCTTCGCCGAACTCACCGATCAAAACATGATCGGCGGTATAAATACGCAGCGGTACTTTGGGACGGTAATCGGTAATCGCTCCCAAATCTGGTAATTGCGGCTGCATCACGACAAGGGCGTATGCCACGATCAACCCGCCAACGACGGCCCCGACCAAGATCACGCTGCCTATCGTCAATAACAGGCTACGCAGCACGGCACCGCTATGTTTGTGGGGGTTGTGCAAGCGCAGTCTGGCCGTTGATATTGTCGGCGCACTTGACTCTTTTTTAGGGGAATGTGGTGTGAATAACATAACGGTATTGAAGGATTAAGGCCTGTATCCTACAACATGCAGCGTCAATCACACAGAATCCTCTGTAAGTAGAAGTAACTCGTCCTAAATAAGCGAGATAAATCTGATTTCATGGTAGGCAATTACTTATTTAATTGCTTATTTAATCACTAAAAGTTCGCGAATCATCTTATCGGTCGCATTGGCGGCGGCTAGCGGAGTTTCTAACGGGAACAAATGCCCACCGGGAAGCATGCGCAGATGCTGACCGACCAGACGCCGGGTGGCTGTCATACCGGCTTGACGGCACTCAACCGAATCTACACCGCCTATAAAACCTACCGGGACCGGATACCCTTTTCTGACAACGCGGCCAAAACGGTGCGGCAAGGTCAGGTAGACGGCGGTTTCAATCTCACGCCGAAAGCGCAATGCGACGCCACCAGGCTCCGCTATGAGGCCGTGCTCAACGTAATCGCGCAAGACTTCTTCGGGCCAACTGGCGAACACTTGCTTGCCGGAGAAATGCTGCCAGGCCGCTTCCGTATCCGGCCATTGATTGCGCCGCTTGGCGGAAAATTGCGCCGGAGAAAAGCGCCGCGCAATCCGCAGCGCTTTGGCCAATCCCAACACACCGGCACGCCAACCAGCGACCACTGGCGTATCTAACACAACTACGCAACGGACCAGATCGGGGCGCTGCCTGGCGGCCATCAAACATAATGCGCCACCGAGCGAATGGCCGACCAGAATAACCGGGGCTTGGTAACGGGCTAGCAATTCGTCGATTAACTCTTGCGCCAATGCCGTCCAGCCATCGGTGACCGGATACTTGGGATTGTGGGCATGCATGGCTAGCGCATGGACGTCGTAATGCTTACCCAGCAGATCGAGGAAACGGCGATACGTCCCTGATGGGAAACTATTACCGTGCGCAAAATGCACGATTGGACGTGTGGATGGGTTATGTGCGGTGTTCAAGGCAGGATGCAAAGAAGTATTCGGAGGTATGTTTATCAGGGTCATCTTTGAACTTCGTGAAAATCAATCTGGCGCACATCGCTTGCGGCGAATAGTAAAGCCTAAACCGGAAGGCGCGACTAAGCAAATTCTAGAGTTGCTGTTCGAAGCTCTTTTTGGCGTACATATTAAAGCAATGCAAAGCGCATTTACCGCGATCCTGTTGCTGCAGATGTTAGTCGAAACATATTATTTTCAGCCTTACTAAAACAATATATTTATTTTGAATCCGAATTTTTAACCTCTACGTATATGCGTTAGACGAATAATAATTGTTAGTCCGTTTGTCTTTTTTATGTGACTAAATAAATAAATTAATCATCGTACTTACTTACATATTCAGGGGATTTTGTATGCGTAAAATTAAAATCATAGTGGCGGCAATCGGATTAATGCTGAGCGCTGGCGTGTATGCCGAAACCGGGAAATTACTACTCACCGGCGGCGTAAGTTCAATCGATGGTGCTGCCGGTGGCGGCCTCACCCCATGGGCGGTGATTGGGAGTAATGCGACGGCTGATCAGATCGGTGGAACGGCCCACATTTCACGCGCAGTGGTCAACGACTATGCATTGACAACGTATGGTGCGGCAATCGGTGTCGCAGACCGAATCGAATTTAGCATCGCTGAGCAAAATTTTGATGCGTCGCCCGTCGTTGGTGTCAACGGTTTGGGTTTTCACGTCAATAACGGTCAGCATATCAAGATGGATATTGTTGGCGTGAAGGTCAAAGTCGCGGGTGATGCCGTATTGGATAGCGACACGCTGATGCCCCAAATTGCTGTCGGGATGGAATATAAAGGTACGCACGCAGGATCTTTTGCACCAGTGATCGCGGCCTTGGGCGCGAAGGATAACGGTCTGGATTTCTACGCTAGTGCGACCAAATTGTTTCTCGCGCAAGGCATTTTGGTCAACGCTACGCTACGTGCGACCAAGGCTAACCAAAATGGATTATTGGGTTTTGGCGGCGCGCTAGGCAAAGATAAATACCGTTTGATGCCTGAGTTTTCAGTAGCTTATTTACTCAGCAGAAAAGTAGTCATTGGCGCTGAATATCGCTTCAAACCGAACAACCTCGAAAAGGTCGGGAACACTTTGCCGCTGCCAGCTGGCGGACTGCGTGAAGAAGACTGGAAAGACTTGTTTATTGCCTATGCGCCGACCAAAAATATATCAGTGACTTTGGCTTATGTCGATCTCGGCCACATTGCGCCGGTGCTGGTGAATAACCGCAAACAGACAGGTGTTTTTCTCTCTACACAGTTAGCATTTTAAATAAAAATATTTTAAAAATTCAGGAGGAATTATCATGAAAAAACTTTTCTTTACATTGCTGCTTGCCACTGCCAGCGCCGCGGTGATAAATACTGTACAGGCACAAAATATGGCGAATGCGGTGACTGCGGCGGATGCACCGAATGTGCCATTGATGGCTCCCGCATCAGTCGAAGTCTATAAAGAATTCGGCGAAAAGCCGGGTCTGATCAAGCTCATGGATATCTTTATGCCGCGCCTTGTGGCCAATCCGCTCACCGGTCCCTTGTTTCGTCCAGCGAATCAAGAGCGCATCAAGCAACAGTTAGTTGAGCAGTTTTGCCAGGTCTTGAGCGGTCCTTGTACCTATCAAGGTCTGAGCATGAAAAATGCGCATGCCGGACTCAAGATCAACAAGCCTCAGTTCAATGCACTGGTGGAAGAGCTTCAGATATCGATGAATGAAATGCAGATTCCATTCCGGGCACAAAACCAACTTTTGGCCCAACTGGCACCGATGTATCGGGACGTTATTACGGTCAAATAAACGGCATATTTTTCTGCTAAAAAGCACGCAACGGCGCTATCTGTTGCGTGCTTTTTTACTTCATCAGCGCCCATACCAATAGCGCTTGTGCTGCTGCCGATATTCAATGACTTCCGGTGCGTTACCCGTTTTATCAAACCGCACAATGATGGCGCCGGATTGATCGTTTCGATAATTTGCTATGCCCAATTGTTGGTAGCGCTCGACTACCTCGGCTTTGGGATGACGAAAACGATTGCGATAACCCAGCTGAAAAAGTGCAATAGTCGGCTTCACTTCTTGCAAAAATCCAAGGGTGGAAGATGTGCCGCTGCCATGATGTGGAGCCAGTAATACCGTTGCGCCCAGCTTGCCGGCATGGCTGGCAATTAACTGCCGCTCTTGGGCTTTCTCAATATCGCCGGGTAGCAGAATCGAATAAGCACCGTTGGTAATTTTTAAAGTGCAACTCATGGCGTTAGCGTTGCGGGCTTTGCGTTCGTAATTTTCTACAGCCGGAAACAGCATCTCAAATTGCACGCCATCCCACACCCATGACTGCCCCTCCTGGCAGCGCGTATGCGACGGGGCGGCGGCTACAATCCGATGATCGCCCTGTAACGACGAATACACGCGACTCACGTCTATCGCATCAAATATCGACAATGCGCCGCCTGAATGATCGTTGTCCGAGTGTGAAATCACCACCGCATCAAGGGCCGTGATGCCACGCGCTTTGAGATAGGGCACGATCACGCGGCTACCGGCGTCTGAGTCGGGCGAGTAATACGGTCCAGTGTCGTAGAGCAAGCGATGTTGTGCCGTCTCGATCAGCAATCCCATCCCCTGCCCTACATCCAACGCGGTCACCACCATTTCGCCTTCGGCTGGCAGGCTGTCTGTTTGCAACACCAACGGCAACCAGCCGAACAATGCCAGCCAGCGCAACGGCCATCCGCGTGGAGCCAGCATCCAAAACGTAGCGAGCATGGCGATCACAAATGCCCACGCTGGCGGCAATGGCGCTTGCCAGACTGCCAGCGGAAAACTGCTTAACCATGCCAACGCTGTGGCTAACCATTCCACCAAAGTATGCGCTGGCAATAGCACCCAAGCCGATAGCGGCGCGGGCAACAGACTACCGATCAATGCCATGGGCGTGACCAACAAACCAACTAAGGGAATGGCGATGGCGTTCGCGATTGGGCTCACCAGTGAGATCTGACCGAACAACAATACCGTCAACGGCACTAAGCCGATGGTGACAACGTATTGCGTATAAGCGCCCGATTTTAGCGGCGCAAGCCAGCTGCTGACCGATCTTCGGGGCGGTCTGGGCTGCTTGATGCGCCCGACGCTGGCATACAAAATCATCCCGACCGCACCGAACGAGAGCCAGAATCCGGGTGCCAACACCGCCCAAGGGTCGCGTAACAGCACCGCAAACAAAGCGATGCAAAGTACGTGAGAAATACTGGAAATACGCCCACTCCAGAGCGCCAGTGCGACCATCAATAACATGTACAGCGTGCGTTGCGCTGGCAGTCCGAATCCAGCCAGCAGCGCGTATAACAACGCCGTAGCGGCTCCCGCCAATACCGCCGCTTTCTGCGCGGGCAGGCGTAGCGGTAAGCTGTTGCCGATAAAAAAAGAGCGTCGCCACAAGGCCGACATGAGGGATGCAAACAGGCCTGCAATCATGGTGATATGCAGGCCAGAGATAGAAATCAAATGTCCGACACCGGTGCGATTGAAGATCGTCCAGTCGTTTTGATCGACGGCACGCTGATCCCCAATGACTAACGCGATGAATATACCTGCATATTTTTTATCCGGTAATGCCGACAAAATACGTTGGCGTACCCAACCGCGGGTGGCTTCTATCAGGTTGCTGACACTGAAGACAAAGGGCGTCAATTCACGATTGGTTGATGTATTTCCGCGGACGTAGCCGGTTGCGCGCAGATTTTGCTCTAACAGCCAGACTTCGTAATCGAATCCGTGGGGATTGGCGTTGCCGTGCGGTCGCTTTAAGCGAACAGTCAGTTGCCAACGCGCTCCGGGAGTGATGTGGCCAATCTGGGCCTGCGCCCCGGTTTGACTGAATGCGCGATACCACGATAGCGCTAATCGGTCCGGAATCTGTGGTAATTCACCGTCCTGCGCGAATACTTTTTCGACCGCAAAATTAAACCGCACGCCTTGCTCGAAATGCGTTGGGAGACTGGCCACGGTGCCGATGATGGTGACGTCGCGCCCCTCCCATTCGACCGGCAATTCTTGTTGCAAATAATAGTGGGCGTAGAGCGCCGCCCAACAAAAGCCTAGGATTCCACCGGCTGTGGCTAGCGCTGAGATTGTGAAAAAGCGATGCTGGAATTTGTACGCCAACAATGCAGCAAAAGCCGCCGACAATATCGCAATGCCGATGAATAAGCCCGACGGTAGTGCTGCTTGCGTCTGTAGAAAACTGACCCCGATCAGGAAACCAATGATGAAACTACGCATCCTTTGCTACTTTAAGTAGCCCTAATCGTGGCAGCGCGTTACAAGCATTCGCGCTGGTTACCTCTGCCAATTCAGCCATTGTCATCCCGCGCAAATTTGCTAACACTTCTGCAATCAAGGGGATTTGTTGCGGGGCGTTTTTTTGCGGATGGAGCCAGGCCGGGGACATATCGGGGGCGTCGGTTTCCAGCACCAGAGCGTCTGGCGGCAAGCCTGCCGCCAGACGGCGAATCTGCAAAGCACGGGTAAATGTCATCGCGCCGCCAAAGCCGAGCTTGAAGCCTAGCCCGATAAACGCCTCTGCCTGTTGAAAACTGCCATTGAAGGCGTGGGCAATACCGCCTGGGACCTTAATGCGACGCAGATATTTGAGCAAGGTGTCTTGCGAGCGCCGCACATGTAGCAAGACTGGCAAGTTGAATTCACGGGCGAGTTTTAATTGTTCGACGTAAAAATGTTCCTGTTTTTCACGCAGCGGTCCGTCGCTTAAGCCGGGGACGAAGAAATCCAGACCGATTTCACCAATGGCGACAAATAAAGGGTCAGCCATGGCGAGCGTGATCGCCTCCCGCAATGCAAGCAAATCGGACTCTTGGGCCTGCGGGACAAAAATAGGATGGATGCCAAGCGCGTAGGTGATAACATCCTGATACACAATTGCCATTTTCATTTCCTTTCCGTACTAGTGTTTG
>NZ_JBRIIQ010000088.1:0-16242 GCF_052976905.1 Glaciimonas sp. GG7
TTGGGGATGCTCGGGTGGGGGTGTTGTTTGCTGCTGCTGATATGCACTTTGAGAGTGCTATTGCGTTTGTTGTTGGGGATTATATGGGGGAACATTGGTTGGGGACGTTTGCTTTGTTGGCGTTGGAGGCTTGAGGAGTTTGATTCGGATCGGTCGTCTGTATTTGGAGCGGTTGTTGCTCGGTGGGTGCTTGCCGGGCCGCCCCTTCCCCCGACTAGCCTCCACGGAGCACAACCAATGTCAATTACAACTAACCGAACCAAACCGAACCAAACCGAACCAAACCGAACCAAACCGAACCGAACCGAATCAAACCAAACCAGCCCCAACAAAACACAACCCTTCCCCGTGCCAAATAACGACATCCACCCCACCACATAAAACAACACACAAATGTTTTCCGCGAGTAGAAAATTTACTATACTATCCAGTATATAAAAAATACTATTAAGTATTTATTGTTCTGAATCCAGTCCCATAAACACGACTGCAAACAGCCCAATCACCCAACGGAGATCAAAAAATGGTAAATCGTCGTACCGTCATAGCTGGAATATCAGCACTGGCCTTAGCGCCAATGATCGTCAGAGCACAACCTAAACCCCTCATCCGCATCGGCATGCTGCAAGATGCATCCGGCCCGTATAGCTACCTCGGCGGAATAGGGTCGATTGCCTGCGCACGTCAGGCCGTTGCTGAAATGGCTGCCAGCCGTGGCTTGAACGTTGAAATCATCACCGCCGACCACCAGAATAAGCCCGACGTAGGTGCCGCCATTGCGCGCCAATGGCTCGATTCCGGCGTCGATGTGTTGATGGAATTCAATAACTCGGCAATTGCGCTGGCCGTCAACGATCTGGTGCGCGAGCGCGACAAGGTGATGCTGGCTAATAACGTCGGATCGGCCTCGCTCAGTGGCAAAGCCTGCACCCCTAATATGACCCACTGGACCTTCGACACCGCCATGCTGGCTACCAGTATGGGTAACGGCATGATCGAAAAAGGCGCTGGAGAAAGTTGGTTTTTTATTCGTGCTGACTATGTGTTCGGCAAAGCGCTGCGCGACGATACTGCTGCTGTCGTGTTAGCCAAGGGCGGCAAGGTCGTGGGCGAAGTTGCCGTGCCGGTCGGGACGACCGATTTCGCTTCTGCCTTGCTCCAAGCGCAGTCTTCCGGAGCCAAAGTTGTGGCGCTGGCGCTGGCCGGTAACGATTTGCTGAACTGCCTCAAGCAAGCCAATGAGTTCGGTCTGACTCAGGGTGGACAACGGATGGCGGCGCTGATCATTTATTTGCAGGACATTAAAGCGCTTGGCTTGCCGGTGACCAAAGGTCTGGTCCTGACCGAGTCGTTCTATTGGGATTTGAGCGACAAGTCACGTGCGTTTTCTAAACGCATCACACCCAACACCAAAGGCGTTCCACCGAACATGGGACAGGCTGGCGCGTATTCGGCAGTCACGCATTATCTCAAGGCGGTGGCCGATGTCGGTGCGGCCGAAGCTAAGCGCTCCGGACGTGTGGTGGTGGCGCGGATGAAGCAACTACCGATCAGCGATGACGTATTAACTAACGCCCGTATCCGCGAAGATGGCCGGGTGGTCAGCGATGTGTATTTGTTTGAAGTCAAGTCGCCTGAAGAGAGCAAAGGTGAGTGGGATTTGTACAAGATCAAACGCAAGCTCGGTCCGGATCAGGCTTGGCGACCGATGTCGGCAGGCGGTTGTTCGCTTGTGAAACCAGGAAGTGTCTAAGACTAATAGTACTGACGAAAAACCGCTCCAGCGGCGTTAAGCCCGCCTGGCCGTACGTTCGCACTGGCACAATTTTGCATAAGTGCTCACCAAGGAAAAATCGAATGATCAATATTGCAGAGTCACCATTTACCCGTCCGGAGATGTTTTCGCCTGATGTCATGGTTGACGATAATAAATGGTATCCATTAGGAAAATTGGGCAAAGTGCGCCCGATCCTGTTTGATGTCTCCAACGGTGGCTGGATCAGTATTTTGAAGGCAGAAGGACAAGGCACGATCCAGCGCCATCGGCATGCGTCGCCGGTCACCGGCTGGACCATGGATGGGGCCTGGGGGTATCGCGAATACGATTGGGTTTCACGCGCTGGCAGTTTTGTCTACGAGCCGCCGGGCCATATCCACACGCTGTATATCGATCCCGAGGCGGGCAAGATGACGGCGCTGTTTCACGTCCATGGTCCGCTCATGTATCTCGACGAAGCGGGTAATGTCACCGATTACGACGATGTGTTTTTGCGCCTTGATCGTTATGCCAAATATTGCCGCGAAGTCGGTTTGGGCGATGACTACGTTCAATCACTGATTCGTTAAGTCCTGATTTTATCTATTGCTCTAAGGAACGCCCAATGTCTACAAAAATGCACCTCATGCAGATGCTTATCCATAGCGCCAGCACCCATACTTTACTGAGTTGGGCAGACCCCAAAGATGGTCAGCTCGACGGCTTGCAGGATTTTGCGTATTGGCAAAATATAGCGCGTACGCTGGAGCGTGGTTGCTTTGATGGTGTGTTTTTTGCAGATAGCCCGGCCACCCATGCGGTGTATAAAAGCAGTGTCAAACCGTCGGTCGAATACGGCGCATCCTGGCCCAATCACGATCCGATGCCGTTGGTGGCGGTGATGGCTGCGGCCACTAAACATCTTGGTATCGGTGTCACGCTATCGACTACCGGCACCACGCCGTATCTGGCCACGCGTCGCATTTCTACCCTGAATTATTTGAGCAAGGGCCGCGTCGGCTGGAACATCGTTTCCGGCTTTAGTGCCGCCGAGCATCAGGCCAACGGTCTGGGCGCACTCGGTCATGACGAGCGCTATGATCACGCCGACGAATTTATGGAAATCTGCTACCGCTTGTGGAACTCGGTTCCTCCCGCAGCGGTGTTGCAAAACCCTGTTAGCGGTAAATTTGCTGATCCTGAACAAATCGATGTGGTCGATTATCAGGGGCGCTTTTTGAATTGCAAGGCGGTCGCACCAACGCTGCCATCGCCCTACGGTCGCCCATTGCTGTTTCAGGCCGGTTCCTCCGGACGCGGTTTGCAGTTTGCGATGGAACATGCTGAAGTGATTTTTGCGATTCAATCGCACGTCGCCGGGATGAAAAAAAGCATGCTGCAATTAAGCGCAGCAGCCGAAGTGCACGGTAAAAATAAAGAATGCAAAGTGCTGTTCGGCTTGCAACCTATCGTGCGTAGTACCGAACTTGAAGCCCGTCAACGAGCCGAAGAGTTGGCCGAGCGGATTCCGCTGGATGCGATTTTGGCGCGTTTGTCAGGCGTCTTTGGTGTCGATTTGAGCACGCTCGACCCGGATCGTCCGTTAGCTGAAATGGAAACCCAAGCCTCTCGCGGTTTGATGGCCGCGACCGTGACCGGTGCCGACGGCAAGGCCGTCACCTTACGTCAGGCGGCAACAACCTGGGCGTTGTCTGTTGCGATTCCGCAAATCATCGGCACGCCGGAACAAGTCGCCGATGAAATGGAACGGACCTGGCGCGAAACCGGTTGTTATGGCTTCAACCTCAGCCCGACTACTAATCCCGATAGCGTAGAAGATTTTGTCGATCAGGTGGTGCCGATCTTGCAGCGCCGTGGCGTCTTTCGTACCGAATACGAGGGCGAGAGCTTTCGCGACAACCTGATGGCTGACTGAACTCGGTGATGACAGTGACCGATACCATTATCGAAACACGCGGCCTGACCAAAGATTTTCGTGGTTTTGTCGCCGTCGGCGGAATCGATCTGCAGGTGCGCAAGGGTTCCATCCATGCGCTCATCGGCCCCAACGGCGCGGGAAAATCGACGGTCTTTAACTTGCTGACACGGTTTTTACCAGCCAGTGCGGGCCAGATTTTTTTCAAAGGCGAAGACATTACGCGGCGTGACCCGGCGCTGGTGGCGCAAGGAGGGATGGTGCGTTCGTTTCAGATTTCTTCGACTTTTCCAGCGCTCAGTGTGCGCGACAATGTGCGCATCGCGCTCCAGCGTCCGTTGCAGCTGAGTTACCATTTTTGGCGCTCGGACAACACCCTCACCACACTCTACGCGCGCGCCGATGAATTGTTAGAAGCGGTGGGCTTGATGCGCTGGCGCGACTGGCGTGCAGCCGATTTGTCCTACGGGCGCAAGCGGGCGCTGGAGCTGGCAACGACGCTGGCGCTGGACCCGGAAGTGATGCTGCTCGATGAGCCGATGGCCGGGCTTGGGCATGAAGATATCGCACGCATTGCCAGCCTGATTCGCAAGGTGGCGGTTGGTCGCACGGTGTTGATGGTGGAACATAACCTGAAGGTCGTCGCCGATTTGTCGGACACCATCACGGTGCTGGCACGCGGCAAGATTTTGGCCGAAGGGCCGTATGCAGTGGTGGCTGAGAACCCGCAAGTCCGCAGCGCTTACATGGGGTCGGCCCATGCTTAATTCTCACGCTCCACAAGATTTACTCGTCATCGATGACCTGCACGCCTGGTATGGCGAATCGCAAGCCTTGCACGGCATCGCACTCACTGTCGGACGGGGCGAAACGGTGACCCTGCTGGGCCGCAACGGCGCAGGCAAAACCAGCACGCTACGCGCCATCATGGGCTTGATGCAGAAGCGTCAAGGGTCTATCAGTTTTTGCGGCAACCAATTGATTACCGCCTCGCCGGACCAGATTGCCCGACTAGGTATCGGTTATTGCCCGGAAGAGCGCGGCATCTTTGCCGGGTTAAGCGTGCATGAAAATCTGATGCTGCCACCCATCATCAAACCGGGCGGCATGACGCTGGCCGAAATCCATCAATTGTTTCCGAATCTGGCCGAGCGTAGCGCCAGCCCGGGCACCAAGTTGTCCGGCGGCGAGCAGCAAATGCTGGCCATTGCGCGTATCTTGCGCACCGGTGCAGATTTGCTGTTGCTCGATGAGCCGACCGAAGGTCTGGCCCCGGTCATCATTGAACAAATCGGCCATGCCATCGGCGTCCTCAAACAGCGTGGCTACACCATCGTGTTGGTTGAGCAAAACTTCCATTTTGCCGCTAGCGTGTCGGAGCGTTTTTATGTCATCGAAGATGGTCGCGTGGTTGATCAGATTGCCGCCGTCGATGTCGCCGATCCGGCTACGGTGACCAATATTCACCATTACCTAAGTATATAAATGACTGACTTTTTTGGCATTTCAATTCAGGCGCTTTCCGGGCAATTGATGATCGGCGCAATCAATGGGGCTTTCTACGCCATGCTCAGTCTTGGTCTGGCGGTCATTTTCGGCTTGCTCAATATTATTAATTTCGCCCACGGTGCGCAATACATGATGGGCGCGTTTTGCGCCTGGCTGCTGCTCCATTTTCTGGGACTCAATTACTGGATGGCGCTGGTCTTAACGCCGCTGATCGTGGGCGCCACCGGGATGCTGATCGAACGCTATTTGTTGCGTCATATTCAGCAGCTCGATCACGTCTACGGTTTGCTGCTGACCTTTGGTGCAGCGCTGCTGATCGAAGGCGCGTTCCGTCAATTATTTGGCGCAGCCGGGTTGCCGTATGGGACCCCGGCGCTGTTGCAGGGCGGGCATCAACTGGGCTTTATGTATTTGCCGACCTATCGCGCCTGGGTGTTTGTCTTTTCCTTGGTGACCTGCATGGCAACCTGGTTGGTGATTGAAAAAACCAAGCTCGGTTCGTACTTGCGCGCCGCCACTGAAAATCCGACGCTGGTGCAAGCTTTTGGCGTGAAGGTGCCACGCATGATGATGCTGACCTATGGCTTTGGGGTGGCATTAGCCGCCTTGGGCGGTGTCTTGGCTGCGCCGATTTATCAGGTCAGCCCGGCGATGGGATCGAGCACGATTATTGTGGTCTTTGCGGTGGTCGTCATTGGCGGCATGGGCTCTATCGGTGGTGCGATTTTCAGCGGCTTCGCGCTCGGTCTGGCCGAGGGATTGACCAAGGTGTTTTATCCGCAAGCATCGAGCACGGTGATCTTTGTCATCATGGCGCTGGTATTGCTGGTGAAGCCTGCCGGTTTGTTCGGGAGGACGGCATGAACACATTCAAAGTATGGATGGCGTCCGACAACGCACGGCATAGCGGCATCGGCTTATTGCTGTTGATCGGACTGGCCGCACCTTTCATCGGCCTGTACCCGATCTTTATCATGAAAGCGTTGTGTTTTGCGTTGCTGGCGGCGGCCTTTAATTTGCTATTCGGGTACGGCGGCTTGCTTTCATTCGGGCATGCATCATTCTTTGGCACGGCTGCCTATGTGACCGGTTATACGATGAAATATTGGGGCATCACGCCCGAGGTCGGCATCATGACCGGCACGCTGGCGGCGACCGCGCTGGGGTTGCTGTTCGGCTGGCTGGCGATCCGTCGTCAGGGGATTTATTTTGCGATGGTGACGCTGGCGTTGGCGCAGATGCTGTATTTCTTTTATCTGCAAGCCGATCGCTTTAGCGGTGGCGAGGATGGCATTCAGGCGATTCCACGCGGTCACTTGTTTGGTTTCATCGACCTCAATCAACCTTTGGCGATGTATTACACCGTACTGGCGATTTGTCTGTGCGGCTTTGGACTGATTTATCGCGCTGTGCATTCGCCCTTTGGTCAAGTATTGAAAGCCATCCGCGAGAACGAACCACGGGCGATTTCGCTCGGGTATCGGGTGGAGCGCGTCAAGCTGCTGGTGTTTGTGTTGTCGGCGGGACTGGCCGGTCTGGCAGGCGCTACCAAGACGCTGGTGTTTCAGCTGGCGACCTTGAACGACGTCAACTGGTCGGTCTCGGGCGATGTGATTTTGATGACGCTAGTGGGTGGCGTCGGTACGCTGTTCGGTCCGATCATTGGCGCGTTTGTGCTCACTGTGATCAGTACTTATCTGGCCGGTTTCGGCTCGTGGGTCACGATGATAGAGGGCGCGATTTTTATTATCTGCGTGATGACTTTTCGGCGCGGTTTGTGCGGCTGGTTTGCTGACCGTTTGCTTATTTCCGGTCCGGCGTTGATGCCGGGTACGCCCATCGTTGCCGCCAGCTTTCGTCGCGCCCAACCAGAAACGATAACTCCCCTGAAAGATTTGAGTACGCATGAATAATCCCTTCCCAGTCATTGATCCGATCGAATTACGCCGCTGCCTCGGTGCGTTTGTCACCGGTGTGACGGTGATTACCGCGCTCGATGCAGAGGGTGCGCCGATCGGCATGACCGTTAATTCATTCAATTCCGTCTCGCTCGATCCGCCGCTCATCGTCTGGAGCGTGCGTACCAATGCGACCAGTTTTCCGGTGTATAGCAAGGCAAAGCGCTTTGTGGTCAATATTTTGTCGGAGGAGCAGGTCGATATTTCCAACCGCTTCGCCAAATCAGGTCCGGACCGGTTCGAAGGCATTGCGATCACGCCCGGGATCGATGGCTTGCCGTTGATCGATGGTTGCGCGGCGTATCTGGAATGCAGTACCGAGGCGGCCTATCCGGGTGGCGACCATTTGCTGTTTCTCGGGCGCGTCGAGCGGATTTTGGGCAGTTCGCGCAAACCGCTGGCGTTTGGCGCTGGCAAATACATGGTGGTCCATCCGCATGCGCCGAACGCCGATCTTGGTTCTGGCAATGTCGCAACCTTAAACGCCGTCCAACTGGCGCGGCCCTGTCTGGAAGAATTGAATCGTGAAACCGATAAAACCGTTGGTCTGGGCGTCTGGGGTAATCAAGGCCCGACCCTGATCTGGTGGGTGGAAGCGCGCCAGCCTTTGGATGTGCGCTTGCGCTGCGGGATGGTGTTGCCGCTGCTGGGGTCGGCTACCGGCAAGGTGTTCGCCGCGTATTCATCGCCGCAATTAACAGCCCGTTATCTGGAGGCCGAAATCGCTGCCGTACAACATATTCCTGATGCCCAGTTTGGTACCCGTGAAGCAGTCGAGGTACATCTGGCGCTGGTGCGCGAACGCGGTTTGGGAGCGATTAACGAGGCAATCATGACCGATATCAATGATCTGGGCGTCAATGCGGTGAGTGCGCCAGTGTTCGACGCCTCCGGCGCAATTGTGCTGGCGCTGACGATGATGGGTGCAGCGAGCAGCTTTACGGAGGATGATCCGGCTGTCGCGCGTTTGATCGATGCGGCGCGGCGGTTGTCAGTGCGACTCGGTTATCGGGCCGCCTAAGTATACATTTAAGAGAAAACACAATGATTGAACATAACTGGAAACGCTGGGGCGACGACGATGAACGCGGTGCCTTGAATTTTATCGGCCCCGATCAGGTCCGTCGCGCCACTGCGTTGGTGCAAACCGGCGAAGTATTGCGACTGGCGCAATTGCTGTCGTCCAAGACCCCAGTGCCCGGGCATCGCTGTGGCTTGCAACATTTCATGGGCCGCGATGGCGGCGATTACGCCGCTGGGGCAGGGCGACCGGGTGGTTTTCAGTTTGCTGAGGATTCGGTCGTCATGCCGCTGCATATCGGTACGCACGTCGATGCACTGTGTCACGCCTGGTATGACGATAAATTATTCAATGGATTTTCTGGTGACACCGTGCGCAGCACGACCGGCGCGTCTAAATTGGGTGTAGAAAAAATGCCACCGATTGTGACCCGTGGCGTATTGCTCGATCTGGTCAGGCTCAAGGGCCGGGTGCTGGTGCCGGGCGAAGTCGTCAGCCGCGCTGATCTTGAGGCGGCGGCAGCGTTGGCCGGTCTCAAGCTGGAGCAGGGTGATGCAGTCTTGCTGCGCACCGGTTGGCTGGAATCCCAAAAAGGGATCAAGAACGTTGACTTCAATACCGAACCCGGCATTGATGTTGAGGCCGCACGCTGGCTAGCTGACTGTGACGTCGCCGTTGTCGGTGCCGATAACTTTGCCGTCGAAGTGTTGCCCTTTGCGACCGGCTTCGTGTTCCCTGTGCATCAATTGTTAATCCGCGATTGCGGCGTGCCGTTGCTAGAAGGCTTGATGCTTGATCCGCTGGTCGCCAGCGGGCGTTTTGAATTTCTGTTTGTTGCCAGCGCGTTGCCGATTGTTGGCGCAACCGGCAGCCCGCTTGCCCCTGTGGCGGTGCTGTAATGGAAAAGTCGACCAAAAAGAAAGGCCCGCTCGATGGTATCCGCGTGCTGGAAATCGCCTCCATGGTGTTCGGTCCATTAGCCGGGCAATACCTCGGCGACATGGGCGCAGACGTGATCAAGCTGGAGCCGCCCGAAGGCGATTTAACACGCTCAATTGGGCCGCGTCGCTCACCACGAATGGGCGCATTTTTCCTCACCAGTAACCGCAACAAACGCAGCATTGTGGTCGATTTGAAGCGTCCTGAAGGACGTGAAATTCTGCATCGTTTGCTGGCGAAAACCGATGTGCTGCTGCATTCCATGCGCACGCCCGCCGCAGCCCGGCTGGGTCTGGATTACGCAACGCTGGCTAAAACCCATCCAAGTCTGGTGTATTGCCACGTCACCGGTTATGGCGATGAAGGCGAGTACGGTGGTCGCCCGGCGTACGACGACATTATTCAGGCCGCCTCCGGTCTGGCGATGTTGCAGCAAGTCGTCGCCGGTCAGCCGCGCTATATCCCGACCATCGTGGCCGACAAGATCAGTGGCGTGCATGCAGCCTACGCCATTGTGCTTGCGCTCATGCATCGCATGCGTACCGGTGAAGGGCAGCAAGTTGACGTGCCGATGTTTGAGACCATGGCGTCGTTCAACATGATCGAGCATCAATGGGGCCATATTTTTGAGCCGCCAGTGGGGAATATGGGCTATGCCCCGGTCGTGGCGGCAGCGCGGCGTCCGTATCGCACGCTGGATGGATTTTTGTCTTTGCTACCGTATTCAGACGCGCATTGGCGGCGTTTCTTTGAGTTGGCGGGCGAGCCGCAGATCATGGACGATCCGCGCTTTACATTGTTTGCCTCGCGTCAGGTGCATTTCCGTGAAGTATGGGATGAGATCGAACGCCAGATCGGTCGCAAAACCAATGCCGAATGGTTGCGTTTGCTCACACCGGAAGATATTCCTTTTTCACCAGTGAATGACATCGAAGATTTGCGCGAAGACCCGCATTTAAAGAGTGTCGATTTCTGGAGCGTGCAGACGCATCCGACCGAAGGCGAATTGCTGATCGCGCGCAATCCGCTGGGCATGAGCGCCTCGCCGCCGGACGTGACGCGCTTGCCGCCAGGACTGGGTGAGCATGGGGCGGAGATATTGTGTGAATGTGAATATGACGATGCCAGTACGCAAAAAATGTTGGCCATCGGCGGTGTTTGCGCACCGCAACCTCTGTAGTTTTATAAGACATTTTGATGGAGTAACCGTATGCCGACATTAGACCCCGACGTCGCTCAGTTGCTGGCAATGAGCCTCGCTGCTGGTAAACCTGCGTTTCAAACATTGCGCCCGGAGGAGGCACGTATCGCCTATAAGCTCAGTCGTAATCTGTTGCAGGTGGAGGCCGAAGAGGTCGCTTCTGTGCGTGATGTGCTGATCGCAGGTGGGCTGCGCTTGCGCATCTATCGTGGTGTCACGACCGAGGCCAGCGATAGTTTGCCGTGTCTGGTGTATCTGCACGGTGGCGGTTGGGTTATTGGCGACCTTGAGAGTCACGATCGCTTGTGTCGACGTCTGGCTAATCTGGCGCAGATTTGTCTGGTTGCGGTGGATTATCGGTTAGCGCCTGAGCACCCGTTTCCGGCGGCGCTCGATGACTCTGTGACGGCGTTGAAATGGGTTGCGCAGAATGCTGTGGAGTTGTCGATTGCAGCCGGGCGTATCGGGGTTGGTGGTGATAGTGCGGGTGGCAATCTGGCTGCGGTGTTGGCGTTGATGGGACGCGATGGCAGTGCGCCGCCTACTATCTATCAGGCGTTGTTATACCCGGTGGTGGATTTGACGGCCAGCAGTGCGTCATATCAACGCGAGATAGCAGCCGGTGTGCCTTTGTCAGCGGCGACGATGCATTACTTTATTGAGCATTACACGCCGCATCTGCCGGATCGACTGGATTGGCGTGCCTCGCCGCTGAAAGTGGCTTCTCTTGCTGGTGCGCCAGCGGCGCTGGTGTTGACCCTGGCGAATGATCCGCTGTGTGATGAGGGCCGTGCTTATGCTGATCGGCTTGAATCTGAAGGAGTGCGGGTGACTGCTTTGCATCTGAGTGATCAGATTCATGGGATGTTGATGATGGGGAAGATTGTTCGGGCTGCTAATCGGGTGGTGGATTTTGTCGGGGTTGCGATTCGGGATGGGTTGCATGGTGAGTGAGTTGGGTTTTGGTTGTTGGTTGTGAGTGCTGTGTGTGCTCTGTGGATGTTTATCGGAGGCGGTCCAACAAGCAGCAACGGAGTATCCACATAGCACACACCACGTTAGCTAACAACAGAACGAACAACGAACCAAACCAATAAAAGTATCAAAAAAATAAATCAGGAAAACCAGAGCGTGTTGATATTTGAATCCGTACCCCCCGTTCGAACTGAGTAGGCACGCAGTGCCGTATCGAAGAAGCGCCATGCATCTACTTCGATACGCCCTACGGGCTACTCAGTACGAACGGTTCTTTTGAACTCAAATGTCAACACGGCCTGAAAACGATTCATTTCATAAAAATAAGGTGGAGACAATGATCAACATTTCACTCAAGCGACGTCAAATATTGCGAACAACGGCAGCGTTAGGAATAGCCGGCAGTACCCTGGGTTTCCCCGCTATCCTGCGCGCACAAACTGCCCAAACCATCAAAATCGGCATCCCGACAATTATGTCAGGACGCATAGCCCAACTAGGCATTTCATCGACCAACGGCGCACAGCTAGAAGTCGATGCCTTCAACGCCGCCGGTGGTTTCAATGGCCGTCACGTTGAGTTAATTATCCGCGACTCCAAAGGCAAACCAGAGGAAACCAGCCGCTTAACCCGCGACCTCATCAACAGCGATAAATGCGATTTCATCCTCGATTGCGACGCCTCCAACGGTGCCTTTGCTGTGCAAGAAGTAGTACGCGGCACCGGAACCCTGTGCATCCATGCCAGCCCTGAAATATCGTCGCTTACAGCAGACCCCAAACTAAAAATCCCCAATGCCTTCCGCTCGGCCCGTCAAGGTGCGCAAGATGCCATCGTCGCCGGACAATATGCCGCAGCCGTAGCTAAGCAAAACAATATCACCCGCTGGATGACCATCGGCCCCGACTATGCGTATGGCCGCGATACCTCTGCGCTATTCACCCGCTATCTGAAACATTTCAGCCCGTCTGCCCAAATCGTCGGTGAAGCATGGCCAAAAATGTCGCAGCCGGATTACACCGAGTTCATTACCAAGATACTGCAGCTCAAACCGCAGGCGTTGTTCACCTGCCTCATTGGCGGCGATCTGGTGTCATTTATCGATCAGGGTAATTTGTATGGCTTGTTCAATGAGATCGAACTATTTGCCGTCGCGCTGGCCGATTTCACCACGATTTCAAAAGTCAAAGCGATGCCCAAACGGGTTCATTCCGGTACCCGTTACCTGAGTGCTTTTCCCAACACCGCAGAGAACAAAGCGTGGGCCACAGCCTATACAGAAAAATTCAAGGACGCACCGACCAATTGGTCGTGGCAAGCCGCCTCTGGCATCAATTTTATGTTCGAAGCGATGCGTCAGACCCAATCGGTCGACTCGAAAAAAATGTCGGATGCACTGCGCGGCATGCAGATCAAATCACCGTTCGGTGCCAAAGGCTTGCTAACTATGCGTGCAGTCGATCAGACGCTGGTGGACTACGCCACTGGCTGGGGTCAAATTACCAATAATGCGCCCTATATCGACAACGCAAAAATGGCTGACTGGGACATGATCACCCCGCTTGAGCTGCAGTGGAAAAAGGAAAACGGCTGGGCTTGATGGCTAATGCCGTTCAGTTAAGAAACCGTTCGGACTGAGTAGCGAAGCGTATCGAAGACTCACCGGCATGAGCGCTGACTTCGATACGCCCAGGGCAACTCAGCCCGAACGGCTCATTAGATTAACTGAACAGCATTAGGGCTTGATGGCGGTGTTTTCGTATGGTGTGTGTCGACGTTTTTATTGTCCTGTTGCCGGAGAAGTTTAAGTGGATACTGCCGCGTTATCAGCCTGTGTGTCATCGGCGTCTTGCCTGTTGACACAAGGCTTCAATGCCTTAGTTATTGGCATGCTGTTATTTCTGGTCGCCTCTGGCCTCACGCTGATCTTCGGCGTCTTGAAAGTAGTCAACTTTACACACGGCTCGCTCTACATGCTGGGTGCGTATTTTGCCTGGTACATCTATCGGATAACGGATAGTTATTTCTTGGCCGTGCTGGCGGCTTCGGCCGGGATCGCAGTCGTTGGCGTGGTGCTGGAACGGGTATTTTTCCGGCGTCTGTATCAGGCCAATTTTCTGATGCAATTACTGATGTGTTACGGCTGGATATTGGTACTCGACGATGTGGTGCAAATGCTGTTTGGTGCGGAATTCCAGTCTATGGATATGCCGCCCATGTTTGCAAGAGCGCCGTTGATGGTGGCTGGTGCACCGATTCCGTTCTTTTATATCTTCCTCATCGCAGTGAGTTTTGTAGTGGCCCTGGCGGTCTGGATATTGACCGTCAAAACCCCACTCGGCAGCAAGGTCCGTGCCGCAGCAACTAACGCATCGATGACGGCTGCACTGGGCATCAATACCAATCTGTTGTACGCCGCCGTGTTTGCGCTCGGCGCGGGCTTGGCCGGACTTGCCGGTGGACTGGCCGCACCGGTGCGCTCGTTGGTGCCGGGGATGGGATTTTCTATCCTGATCGAGTCGTTTATCGTCACCGTCATAGGCGGCATGGGCTCTATCGGCGGGGCGTTAGCGGCGGCTATTTTAATCGGCGTTGTGCGTTCTTTCGGCAGTGTGGGCTTTCCCTTATTTACCGACATTCTGGTGTTTGCGTTAATGGCGGTGGTGCTGGTGTTGCGGCCGGACGGCTTGTTCGGCAAGGGTGCACAGACATGAATAAGCATCTGTTGAAATCAACCTGGTTGTGGGTGGTTATCGCTTTTGCGTTGCTGGCGTTGTTGCCGCTGATGATCGCCTCGCGCATGGTGCTCGATCTGGTGATCCATATCGCGATATTCGGTCTGTTTGCCACTGCGGTGAATTTGTTGATCGGTTACACCGGTCTGGTCTCTTTCGGTCACGCCATGTTTTATGCCTCCGGCGCGTATGGCTTTGGTTTGCTGATGCAAACCGGCGCGTATTCGGTGCCTGCCGCACTGGCGCTGGCGGTGTTGGGGAGTGTATTAATTGCGGTGGTGGTCGGGCTGGTCTGCACCCATACCAAAGAAATCTATTTCACCTTTCTGACGCTCGCCATTCAGATGATGTTTTACAGCACGATTCTGAGCTGGGGCAGCTTGACCGGTGGCGATCAGGGATTGACTGGCGGTTTTAACAAACCACCGTTTCTGGGCATCGATCTGGCTAATGCAAACCATGTTTATTACTTTATTACCGGCGTCGTGATTGTGTCGCTAGGCTTGCTCTGGCATATCACCAAATCGCCTTTCGGCTATGCGTTGCGGATGATCCGCGACAATGCTGCGCGGGTGGCTTTTTTGGGGATGAACGTACGCGCCTATCGTCTGGCCGCCTTTGTCATCGCCGCTGCTTTCGCCAGTGTTGCCGGTGCGCTGATGAGTTTGTACGTCAGTGCGGCCTATCCTAATTTTGGTTACTGGACCATGTCCGGTGAGGCGATTTTCATGATCATGCTGGGTGGGGTGAATACCTTCCTCGGGCCGTTAGTCGGCGCTGGCATGCTGACCTTGCTCAATCATTTTGTCACTGAACACACGAAATACTATGGGCTGGTATTGGGCGGCATCATTTTGCTGTATGTCGTGTTTTTGCAAAAAGGCTTGCTCGACCTGATGGTGGAGCGCTTTCATGCCGGACGTGCAGTGCGCCGTACAGCGAATAAATCGGACCCACAATGCTGACCATGACCGGTGTGACCAAGGCCTTTGGTGGTGTTGTGGCGACCAATGATTTTTCGGCGCAATTTGCAGACGGTAGTTTGTCGGCGATTATCGGCCCCAATGGCGCTGGCAAGACCACGTTATTTAATTTAATCAGCGGCAAGATCAAGGCGGACTCCGGCAGCATCGTTTTCGATGGACACGACATTACCGCACTGTCGGCCAAGGCGATTGTGCAACGTGGTATCGGACGCGCATTTCAGGTGTCGAGTATTTTCCCGACGCTGACAGTGGCCCAATCGCTGCAAGCGGCAGTGCTGGCAGAGCGCGGCACGATGGGCAATATGTTGAGCGCATTTTCGGCATCGCGCGCGTTAGCGCGTACCGAAGAATTGCTGGCGATGCTGGGTCTGGAAGCGCGTGCCGACACACTGGCGCGTCATTTGCCACATGGCGATCAAAAATTGCTCGATATCGGACTGGCATTGGCACTCAAACCGCGCCTGTTATTGCTTGATGAGCCAACCGCAGGGATGGGACCTGAAGAGCGTTTGCTGATGATGGAGCGCATACACACACTCTGGCAGCGCGAAAAAATCACCATCATTTTTATCGAACACGATATGGACATCGTCTTTGCCCGCGCCGAAATAATACGGGTGCTGTATTACGGCACCTTGCTCGCGCAAGGCACACCGGATCAGATACGCAACAATCAGGCGGTCATTGATGCGTATCTGGGAACCGGTTTTACCGAGATGGACGAGGTGAGCGTATGAGCGCCAATCACTGTTTGTCAGTCGCCGGTTTAACCGCCTTTTACGGTGCCAGCCAGGTGTTGTTCGGTATCGATTTAGAAGTAGGCACCGGCCAGTGCATGGCCTTGCTGGGCCGTAATGGCGCTGGCAAATCAACCACCATGAAAGCTATCGCAGGCGTCATCCCAAGCGCCGCCGGCACCATTCATTTGCATGGGCAAGAGGTGCATGGCTTGGCGTCGTATCGGATCGCGCGCGCCGGACTGGGCTTTGTGCCGGAAGACCGGCAAGTGTTCCCAGAGCATTCTGTTGAAGACAATCTGACGCTGGCTGCTAAGTTGGGCCCGGCGCCCGCATGTCGGCGCGACTGGACGCTAGAGCGCGTGTATCAGGCCTTTCCGTTATTGCTAGTGCTGCGCAATCGACTGGCCGGGCAATTGTCCGGCGGCGAGCAGCAAAATCGATTCGTGCTTGTCCGTGGTACTCGGCATAGAACTACTGAGTCGGAGA